>JBOGXG010000236.1:0-11930 GCA_050694195.1 Actinomycetota bacterium
GCCAAGCTCTACTCGGAAGGCGTCAATGTCGTGGGTGTCCCCAAGACGATCGACAACGATCTGAACGCTACCGACTACACCTTCGGTTTCAACACCGCGGTGCAGATCTGCACCGACGCCATCGACAGGCTCCACACCACTGCGGAATCCCACAACCGAGTGATCGTCCTCGAGGTGATGGGACGTCACGCGGGATGGATCGCTACCCATTCGGGGCTCGCCGGGGGGGCCGACGCGATCCTCATCCCCGAGCGGCCGTTCGACATCGACGACGTGTGCGATCACATCAAGCGGCGACACGGCAAGGGCAAGACCTTCTCGATCGTCGTGGTCGCCGAGGGGTCGACGCCGCTCGAGGGCGAGGAGACGGTGAAGGACGAGGAGAAGGACTCGTTCGGTCACGCCAAGCTTGGAGGCATCGGGGTCACGCTCGAGCGCGAGATCGAGGAGCGAACCGGCTTCGAGACCCGGGTGACGATCCTCGGTCACGTCCAGCGGGGCGGAACCCCCACCGCTTTCGATCGTGTCCTCGCCACAAGGTTCGGCGTCGCGGCCATCGATACCGTGAACGACGGCGACTACGGGAAGATGGTCGCTCTGCAGGGAACGAGGATCGTGAGGGTGCCCATCGGCGACGCGGTCGGAACCCTGAAAACGGTCGACCCGGAACTCTACGAAACCGCCGAAGTATTTTTCGGATGAGCGGCGTGGCCGTGGTGTCCGCCCGCCCGCCCAAAACCGTCGACCGGCGCGCCGGGCGCGTTTGGTTTGACCCCGCAAGCCGGTAGGGTCGGGCCATGAGCGATCTCATCGATCTTCGATCCGATACCGTCACGCGGCCGACTCCGGAGATGCGGCGGGCGATGGCGGATGCCGAGGTCGGCGACGACGTCTTCGGCGACGATCCCACGGTCAACTCGCTGCAGGAGTACGCGGCCGAACTCCTCGGGACCGAGGCCGCGCTGTACGTTCCGACGGGCTCGATGGGCAATCAGGTCTGTCTCGGCGCGTTGGCGAGGCCCGGCGACGAGGTCGTGTGCGAAGCCGGTGCGCATTTCCTTCACTACGAGGGAGGATCGATAGCCGCTCATCTCGGGCTCGTGGCCCGGCCGCTCCCCGGCGAGCGCGGTGTCATCGATGCCGAGCAGGTCGCCGGCGCGATCCGTAAGGGGACCGAACACAACCCCCATACGGCTGTCGTTGCGATCGAGAACACACACAATGCCGCGGGGGGCCGGATCTTCCCCCTCGACGAGGCGCGCGCGATCTCGAAGATCTGCCGCGACAACGATGTCGCCCTGCACGTCGATGGGGCCCGGATATTCAACGCCGCGGTGGCTACCGGCACGCCGGCGTCCGAATGGGCGGCAGGCGCCGATACAGTCACGTTCTGTTTCTCCAAAGGTCTCGGCGCGCCGGTGGGTTCGATGGCCTGCGGTTCGGCGGATGTGATCAAGGAGGCCCACCGGATCCGCAAGAGACTCGGTGGCGGGATGAGACAGGCGGGCGTGATCGCGGCGGCCGCGCGAGTGGCTTTGGAGACCGGCATCGAAAGACTGGCCGAGGATCACGCCAACGCGCGGAAGCTGGCCGACGCGCTCGCCGATCTCGATGCCGGGGCCGTGGATCGCTCTGCCGTCGAAACGAACATGGTCTATCTAAACCTCCGACCTTTCTCGAAAACGGGCGCGGAGGTCGCCGATGCTCTCCGGAAGAAAGGCATCCTCACGCTCGGCGGGGCAGCTCCCCTGATGAGGTTGGTCACCCACCGCGACGTCTCCGACAAGCAGGTCGACGAAGCGATCCGGGCATTGAGGCAGGTACTGCTTGCTTGATCATCGCCCAAGCAAGCCCCCCGCGGATACGGCCGTGAGGGTTTCACAGGGCGGGGAAGGGAAACCATCTCTATATGGAGATGACCTTCAGGCTGTGCCTGCCGCGCGATGCCGGAAGCGTGCCGGTGGTTAGACATGTCTGTCGGGATGCCCTGCTGAAATTGGGCGTGGCCGAGGACTGTGTGTCCGACATCGAACTCGCGCTCACGGAGGCCTGCACGAACGTGCTCCACCATGCCTCGGGCGAGGATCAGTACGAGGTTAGCGTCGACGTCGATGCCGACAGATGCAAGATCGAGGTGGTGGATACCGGAGCGGGCTTCGACCACGCAAGCGTCGGTATCTCAACGGCCAGTCATTCCGCCGAGAGCGGACGGGGCATCTTCCTGATGAGAGCCTTGGTTGACGATCTCGATTTCGTCTCCGAACCCGACCAAGGCACCGTCGTTCGTTTCGTGAAGACGCTCTCGCTGGAACCGGACTCGATGCTGCGGGTTCTCAGCCTGGATGGAAAGGACGGCGCGCGGAACGCCGCTCTGTCGGCGAACCAGCCATGAGCGGCGCGGAACTGCCGGGCCGTCCGTCATCGCTTTGGTTAGAGACCTCACCCCCACCGGCATTCGAGCAACTCCCCGGCGATCTCGAGGTCGACGTTGTAGTTATCGGTGCCGGTATCGCGGGTTTGACGACGGCCTATCTACTCAAGGCCGCCGGAAAGAAGGTCGCCGTCCTCGAAGCCCGGCGGGTGTGTGGAGGCGTCACCGGACACACCACGGCCAAGGTGACGTCACAGCACGGCCTCATCTACGCCGATCTGGTCAAACGCGTGGGCGAGGAGGGAGCCTCGATCTACGCGCGCTCGAACGAGGCCGCTCTCCGCTTCATCGTGGATCTCGTCGAGCGGTCGGGGATCGGATGCGATCTGGAGCCACAGCAGGCTTACACGTATACGGAGGACCCTCAAGAACTCGATCCGATCAAGGAAGAGGTACAGATCGCCGAGAGCCTCGGGCTTCCCGCGACGTACGTCACGGAAACGGATCTTCCCTACGACGTGGTGGGCGCCGTCCGGTTCGATGGCCAAGCCCAGTTCCACCCGGTCAAGTACCTGACGCACCTAGCGCGCTCGATCCCGGGTGATGGGAGCCACATCTTCGAGGACACGCGGGTGACGGATCTCGAGGAGGGGGACGTTGCCGCGGTAGGCACAGAGCACGGGAGGGTGCGAGCCGGCGCGGTCGTCGTCGCCACGAACATGCCCATCTTCGATAGGGGATTGTTCTTCGCGAAGGTTCATCCGCAGCGTTCTTACGTCGTAACCGCACGCTGGGACGGCGCCGACGAGCTGAGCGGCATGTACATCTCGGTCGGTGGATCGACCCGGTCGATCCGCGTCGTCAAGTCGACCGGCGACCGACTACTGATGATCGGGGGGGCGGGACACAAGACAGGGCAAGATCTCGACACTCCGGCTCGGTACAGGGAACTGGAGGAGTTCGCGCGCGAGCGTTTCGGGGTTACGGAGTTCGTTCATCGCTGGTCCACGCAGGACTGCACATCGGTGGACAAGGTCCCTTACATAGGTAGGTTGCGTCGTTCCTCCGACAACGTCCACGTGGCGACGGGGTTCGGGAAGTGGGGGATGACCAACGGCACCCTTTCCGGGATGATCATCTCCAACGCGATATTGGGGGAACCGGACAGCTTCGCGAGCCTTTACGACGCGAAGCGGATCAATCCAGGCGGCGCTGCCAGGGAATTCGTGAAGGAGAACGTCAACGTCGCCCAGCGATGGGTCGGCGACCGACTCTCTCATCCGCAATCCACCGCGGCGGAGGAACTCACCGCCGGGTCCGGCGGGATCATCGACGCCGGCCTCAACAACAAGATCGCCGCGTTCAAGGATGAGGAGGGGGCGCTTCACACGTTCTCCGCCGTCTGCACCCATCTCGGATGCCAGGTGAGGTGGAACGACGCGGAGATGTCCTTCGACTGTCCCTGCCACGGCTCTCGTTTCGACCGCTTCGGCCGGGTGATCCAGGGTCCCGCGACCAGGGATCTCGACCCGACAGAACTCTGACTCAGACGCGTCGCGAAAGAGCCGGCCCCCTCCGGCCGGCCCCTTCGCGAACCCCCTCAAACCCTCAACGGCGAGAGGGGCACATCACGATCGCTACTGGTTCGCTTTCTGCTGTGCTTCCTGGGCTTCGGCCTCGCCGCGTGCGGCTTCGGCCTCGCCTTCCTTCTTGGCAACGCGGCGCTCGGCGTCGGCTTTGCTCTGCTGAGCCTCGCCCTCACGCTCCAGCTTCTCGTTCCCGGTGAGGGTTCCCGCGGCTTCCTTCGTCTTGCCTTTGACGTCTTCCACGACGCCGGAGACACCTGCCTTCGGTCCGCTATCTGGCATCCGTTCTCGACCTCCTCAGTGGCTTGAGTGACTCCTATGACTTACCCGAGGCCCTAGCTACGAAACGAAAGGGGTGACCAGCCTGGACGCGCTCCTATACTGGAAGGACGCACGAACAGGGGAGCTCGGAGCACCGGGCTGAGAGGCGAGCCGACGCAGCTCGCGACCCTCGGACTACCGACCGGATAATGCCGGTTAGGGAGGCTGGCGTGGACCCAACCGAGATAGCCGTCGTCGGCGGCGGAGTCATAGGACTCGCGCTCGCGGAGCGCCTGGCCGCGGACGGACGCGAGGTCACGATCGTCGACGAGTCGCCGGGCGCGGGAGCGACGGCGGTCGCCGCCGGCATGCTCGCCCCGGTCACCGAGGTTCACTTCGGTGAGGAGGAGCTCTTGCGACTCAATCTCGCGTCCAGCGAGATGTACGGCGGATGGGTCGCCGGGCTCGAGGACGCCACCGGCCTTGCAACGGGATACCGAAGCTCGGGAACTTTGATGGTCGCCCGTGACCTCGACGACAACAGTGCCCTCGAGGACCTGTTCAGGTTCCAACTGGGCCTCGGACTCGCTGTCGAACGCTTGAAGGGGAGGGATTGTCGCGAGATCGAGCCGGCACTAGCGCCCTCGGTACGCGGCGGCATCCTCGTCGCGGGGGACCATCAGATCGATCCGCAGGCGCTCGCGACCGCGCTACTCGCAGCTTGTCACAGCCGAGGGGTCCGCATGGAGATGGCTCGGGCCCGCTCCATCGTCGTGGAGGCCGATGCGCTGCGGGGCGTGATGCTGTCGAACGGTGAGATGTTGGAGACCTCGACGGTGATAGTTGCGGCGGGAGCGTGGTCGGGCTCGATCGGCGGGGTCCGCCGCTTACCGGTGAGACCGGTGAAAGGACAACTCCTCAGGTTCAGCGCTCGCGGAGCGCCGCTGCCATTGGTGCACAACATCCGCGGCCTCGACGCCTATCTCGTCCCGCGCGCCGATGGACGGATGGTGGTTGGTGCAACCGTCGAGGAGCTGGGCTTCGACGACGCGGTCACCGCGGGGGCCGTTCGCGATCTGATGCAGGCGGCGTACGAGCTGGTGCCCGGGATAACCGAGCTGCGCTTCGACGCCGCGCTGGCGGGGTTCCGTCCGGGCACCCCGGACAACGCACCTTTCATCGGACCGACCGAGGTCGAGGGGCTCGTGGCCGCCACGGGCCATTACAGGAACGGCATCCTCCTCGCTCCGGTGACGGCGGAGGCGATAGCCGCGCTCTTCTCCACGGGACGCGTGACGGAGGTGGCACGGCCGTTCTCGCCACTGCGAGTAAAGACCGAACCGAAGGTGGATGCATGAAGATCGTGGTGAACGGCGATCCGGTCGACCTGCCCGAGGGGGCGACGGTACGGAACGTCGTAGAACTCTTCAGGGATGCGCGGGACGGGAGAGGCTTGGCCGTTGCGCTGAATGCGGAGGTGGTGCATCGCGGAGCGTGGGACGCGACGCCGCTGGCCGACGACGATCGCGTCGAGGTTCTGTCTGCGATCGGGGGAGGATGATGGAGGATCCACTCGTCATTGCCGATCGCGACTTCTCGAGTCGCCTGATCATGGGGACCGGCGGCGCGTCGAGCCTCGATGCGCTCGAGAAGGCGATCGTTGCATCGGGCGCCGAGATGGCGACTGTTGCTCTGCGCCGCATCGACCCGACGTCGAAGGGCTCGATCGTCGATCTGCTGGACCGTCTCGGGTGCACCCTCCTCCCCAACACCGCCGGATGCTTCACCCCGCACGATGCCGTTATGACGGCGCGTCTCGCCCGCGAGGCGTTCGAGACGCACTGGATCAAGCTCGAGGTGATCGGTGACGACAAGACCTTGCTGCCGGATCCGGCCGGGCTGCTCGACGCCGCGGAGACCCTGATCGACGACGGGTTCACGGTGCTCGCCTATACGAACGACGACCCGATCCTGGCGAGACGTTTGGAGGATCTGGGATGCTCCGCCGTCATGCCGCTGGGCTCGCCGATCGGGAGCGGGATGGGCATCCGCAACCCGTACAACATCTCACTCATCGTCGAGCGCGCGACGGTTCCCGTGGTCCTCGATGCCGGGATCGGGACGGCATCCGACGCCGCGCTCGCGATGGAGCTCGGGTGCGATGCCGTGCTGGTCGCCAGCGCCGTGACCCGAGCGCGGGAGCCGGCGAGGATGGCAGAGGCCATCCGGCACGCGGTAGAGGGCGGCCGTCTCGCCCGGCGCGCCGGGCGCATCCCGAGGCGCATGTACGCGGAGCCGTCCACGACCTTCGAGGGCCTCCCCGACCTTTCCTAGCCGGCCCGATCGGTCCACCAGGGCCCGGGGATCCGGCGAACCATGTAAGGAGAGCCCATCTCGTCGCTTTCCATGTCAGGGAAACAACGCCCAACGTTGTCTCCCTTACATAGAACGAAACGAGGACGGGTAGGCAGCGAACATGGACCCGATGGGAGCACCCACATGCCGGTACTGATCGGATGCTCCGGCTGGCAGTACAAGGACTGGCGGGAGTCGTTCTATCCGAAGGGCGTTGCACAGAAGCGATGGCTCGAGTACTACGCCGAACGCTTCCAGACGGTCGAGGTGAACAACTCGTTCTACATGCTCCCGAAGCCGGAGACGTTCGGAGGCTGGGCCGAGCGCACACCGTCCGATTTCATACTGACGGTGAAGATGTCCCGCTATCTCACTCACATCAAGCGCCTGAAAGAGTCCGACGAGCCGGTGGATCGTTTCATGTCCCACGCACAGAGCCTCGGGAAGAAGATCGGGCCGATCCTCCTCCAACTGCCCCCCAACCTGAAGGCCGACAACGAGAACCTCCTTAGAACTCTGGAACTCCTCGGCCAACGTCGGGTCCGCGTAACGGTTGAGTTCCGCCATGAGTCGTGGTGGACGGACGAAACTGAGGCCGTCCTGCGTAAGACGGGGGCCGCGCTGACCTGGGCCGACCGCCTCGGCAAGCCGGTCACCAAGCTCTGGCGCACCGCCGATTGGGGCTATCTCCGGTTGCACGAGGGGGCCGGGAAACCGCATCCGTGTTACGGGCAGCAAGCCCTGGGGACCTGGGCTCGGCGGATCGCCGATTCATACGCTCCCGAGCAAGACGTCTATGTGTACTTCAACAACGATCCGAACTGCTGCGCCGTCCGTGACGCCCTCGTCTTCGCGGAGGCGTGCCGAGGTGTTGGACTGGAAGTGACGCGCGTGCCGCAGCCGGACGAGGTCCATCCCTGGGGAGATCCCGTTCCCGACTGGCCCTCTTGGTTCCGTAGGTGACTACCATCGGGTGATGGGCGACATCCTGATCGGCACCGCCTCGTGGACCGACAAGTCATTGCTCGCCTCCGGCTGGTATCCCAAGGGCGCCGACAGCGCCGAGGAGAGGCTGCGCTTCTACGCCGGCCAGTTTCCGCTGGTCGAGGTCGATTCGACCTACTACTTCCCGCCCAGCGAAAAGAACTCGGAGCTGTGGGCCGAGCGCACCCCGTCCGATTTCATCTTCAACATCAAGATGTTCTCGCTGCTAACGCTGCATCCGACGAAGCCGGAGGCGCTCTACAAGGACCTCGAGAAGCCGGACAAGAAGCAGGTCTACCTGAAGGATCTCGAACCCTCGGTCGTCGACGAGGTGTGGGACCGGTTCCTCAGCGCGCTCGAGCCTCTGCGCGTCGCCGGAAAGCTCGGGGCGCTCCTTGCTCAATTCCCTCCATGGTTCACGATCGGCAGGAGGAACAAGGAATACATACTCGAGGTGGCGAAACGGGCCGCTCCGGTGCCAATCGCGGTCGAGTTCCGCAACAAGACCTGGATGTCGCCCGACAACCAGGCCGAGACCTTGAGTTTCCTCGAGGGACACGACCTTCCCTACGTCGCGGTCGACATGCCTCAGGGTTTCGTGAGTTCGATCCCTCCCGTCACCGCGGTGACGTCAGATCTCGCGGTGATCCGCTTCCACGGCCACAACGACGCGGAATGGGAGAGCGGTTCGGTCCAACGACGCTTCAAGTACCTCTATTCCGATGCTGAGCTGAAGGAATGGGTGCCGAGGATAGAGAGCGTTGCCGCCGAGGCGAAGTCGACGCACATCCTCATGAACAACTGCTTCAGAGATTACGCGCAACAGAACGCGAGGCAGCTGGCGGAGCTTCTGGAGTAGTAGGAGACTGGCACCCGATCACCCAAGAAGGGGGAAGACGTGGCGATCCAGGATCAGATGCAAGCGGCACATGCTGAGTGGCGAGATCACTTCGAACGCGGCCCTTCGCGTCTCAGGTGGGAGTCACTGCCGCCGCAGGTCGGCGATGTGGCTCCCGACGTCGAGTTGCTGGACCTGGACGGGTCATCTCGTCGTCTGAGTGAGTTCTGGACAGACCGACCTGCGCTGATCCTTTTCTGGCGCCATCAAAGCTGCTCATGCGGATACGACCGTGCCGAGCGGTTGCAGCGTGAGTATGAGCAGTACACCGGTGCGGGCGCGAACGTGGTCGTCGTAGGTCAAGCTGAACCCGAGCGAGCGAAGGAATACGCGACGGTACGCAGCATCCCATGCCCCATCCTTTGCGACCCCAGCTACGAGGCTTACTGGGCGTTCGGTCTCCGGGAGGGTTCGGTCGCCCAGGTCATCTACGACGCGCCCGAGGAGTACTGGGCGCGGGAGCCCGCTGTGTGGGAAGGCCTTATCGAGAACCGTGACAACGAAGGCCGACCCTTCGTCGATCATCCGTGGCTGCTGCCGGGGGAGTTCGTCGTGGGAACGGATGGACTGCTCAGGCTGGCCTACCACTACCAGTATTGTGAGAACTACCCTGACCCCCTCGTCCACGTCGCTGCGATCAAGATGGCTACCTGAGCGGTAGGGCCCGCCCGAGAGCGGGCGAACACACATCGGGCGGAGCTTTTCCCATCGAGCCGATGGTGAGCCGGACGAGTGTCGTCACTAGTATCATAGATATCGCTCGACGCTCAGGAGTGACCTGCAGAAACGGCATCTAGCACAGCGCTAATCCGGATCTAGACAACTGCTACAGGGACTACGCGCAACGAAATGCGACGGAACTTGCAAAGTTACTGCGGGACTCAACGAGACCGTTGTGACTCACGCTCGTTCGTAGCGCAGGTACACAACGCGACCGCCGAAAGTTCGCGTCTCCTCCAGCGTGAGGGGGATGGTTCGGTCGAGGTCGGGGAAGAACGGCTTTCCTCCACCCGCAACGACCGGATTGACGAACAGGCAGAATTCGTCCACGAGACCTAACTTCGTCGCTGCCCCCGCAAGCTCGGCACCCCCGATCCCTATGTCTTTTCCCGTGCGCTCCATCAGCGCGGCGGCCTCATCAGCGATGCCGCCGCGCGCCAGACGAGTGTTGCCCACGACCTTTGTGAGGGTCTTCGAGAACACCACCTTGGGAAGGGCCTGCCAGATGTCCGCGAACTCTCGCATGTAATCGGTCACCGCTGGATCCTCGTGCGCCGTCTCCCAATACACCATCGTCTCGTAGAGTCGCCGCCCGAGAAGATGCCCACCGAGGGCGCGTATCCGCTCGTTGTGGAAGCGATGTAGCTCCTCGTCCGGTGCCGACCAGTCGAAGTTGCCGTCCGGTCCCGAGATGAAGCCGTCCAGCGATGGGTTCATCGAATAGATCAGTTTGGACACGCCTCTCCTCTCCTTCTCCGTGGTCTCATTTGGTAAGACGATCCCAGAGATCGAGAATCATCGCGATGGATCCACCCGTTAAGCCGTCTCATTCCGCCGGGCCGCGGGGAGGGTTACGGCCACCGCCGCAGGGGGCCGCTATTGTCGAGCGCATGACGATCCAGCGGATGGATAACGTTCTCATCGTTGTCGACGACCTCGAGGCTGCCACGGCGTTTTTCACCGAACTCGGTATGGAGCTGGAAGGCCAGACGACGGTCGAGGGCCCTAGGGTCGGCCAAGTCGTGGGGCTCAACGACGTTCGTGCCGACGTCGCCATGATGCGGACCCCGGACGGCCACGGTCGGGTTGAGCTGAGCAAGTTCCACACGCCGCCCGCGGTCAGAGCCGAGCCGGCCAGCGCGCCGGCGAACGCGCTTGGCATACGCCGCATCATGTTCGCTGTCGACGACGTTGACGACGTCGTTGCCCGCCTGCGCACCCACGGTGCCGAACTCGTCGGCGAGATCACCCAGTACGAGGACATCTACCGGCTCTGCTTCCTTCGTGGCCCTGAGGGCTTCATCATCGGGCTCGCCGAGCAGCTCAGCTGAGACGTCCATGCGTCCGGCCGGGGCGGGTCCGGACGGTAGTGGCCATCGCCCGCTCGGTGGGTGTGAGGCGATCCGCAGCCCGCTCTTTGGTGAGGGGCCATCTCCAGTACTCATAAATATCGCTGGGCGGTCAGCATCGACCTGTCTTCCCCTCCATCCTCCCCCGCATGGTCGTTCGCCGCGGGCGTGGGTGTGGCTCGGCATCGCCCTGGGTCCGTTGCTCCCGCCCCCAAGGAAAGATGGCGTCGCTCCTGAACTAGCAACGGGGTAGCGCGCGAGGATGACTTATTCGATGAATTGGACAACGGTGGCTTGGTGGTTGGCGATTCTTGTTACGGCGCTCCTCCTTATCGGAGCCGTCTTTTTCATCGGGAGTCAGGGGCCCAGATCATGCGGTAGCGAAGCGGGCGTACGACCTGACAATTGCGTGAACGACCCGCAGTCATAGTCATGTCCAAGGTAGATTCGTGCCGAACAACCGGACCAGCGCGTCACGGCTCGATCCGAATCGAGTCGAGGATGGCGCGCATCTCGGCGACGTCCTCAGCTGGCGAATCGGGGGACCGTTGGGCCGCGATCATCACACGGGCGCCTTCGACGTCGAGGATCCAGAACTCTTCGGTGTAGCCGGGACCCGTGTAGCCATAGAACGCGTCCCCCTCGTGGGGCTCAGAGAGTGGGTCGACCCAGCTCTTCAACTTGCCGCCGGCGCACTCGGTGAAGCGACGGTCGTCTGCGGGACCCTCCACCCGCATGTCGGGCACGATGAGTTCCAGATGCTTGCCGCGGTAGCCGTAGATAGTGATGTCGGTCGGCGCCGACGTCACCCGGAAGGGGGCCAGATCCGCAAGCGCAGTGGCCAGGTCGTCGACGGTCGGGCCAACCGGCGGATCGGCCCGGGAATGATCGCGACAGCCATGACGCACGAGGTTCGTCACGGTGGAGATGCTCACCGCGACGTGTCCGTCCTCGGCGAATTTGACCGCTCCGAGCCACTGCGACCAGCCATCGGCCGGGATCGTGTACACGACGCGTGGCGTAGTGGAGAGATCCAGGTCTGGGTCCATGAAGTAGGTCCCGGGCTCAAGGGGAGCGAAGCTCCCGATCTCGGCAACCTCCATGACATCCTGGATCGCCGGGGAGCTGGGTTCTTTCGTTGTCTCGGTAGAAATGGGTTTGGCCTCGTTACTCGAGCCACATCCCGTAAGGACCGCTACGAGGCCAAGAGCCAATAACTGCCGGCAAGGATTCACATCGAGCTACTGCGTCTCTGGCGCCCGCGCCAGATCAAGCCATCGGGCTGAGCGGCAATAAGCAAATTCCACTTCTTCCTCATGGTCCTCCTCGGAGCCTGTCATTTCCCGCAAACGACCACAAGGCGCTTTCGCGAAGTTGGGCCGATGGGGATCCGCCCTAGTCTGAGT
>JBOGXG010000237.1:0-5480 GCA_050694195.1 Actinomycetota bacterium
CTCCTCGAGACCGGCTGGGCCGCCGCCGAGGGTCGCTTCGGATCGGTGGTTCCCCCGCGGGCGGCGACGAAGAACGCGCGCCCTCTCGTGCAGCTGGTCGAGGGCCGCGAGCGGCCGATCTCCCACGACCTCCATCGCGCGATCCGCGACGCCCTCGCTGCGGGCGGCGGGGTCGCGCTGCTCGTGCCACTGGCCGGGTACGCGCGCTCGTTGTGGTGCGCGACCTGCCGTCGGTCTTTGAGGTGCCCCCGTTGCGAGGGAGGGATGACGTACGAGAGGGACGGGACGAGGGTCCGCTGTCCACGGTGCGCCCTGGAGCGTTCCGCCCCCGATGTCTGCCCCTACTGCGGTGCTCATGACTTCAGGTACGTGGGGGCCGGGAGCGAAAGGCTGGAGGAACAACTCGCCCACAGCTTCCCGCGTGCGCGGGTTCGCCGGATGGACCCGCGCACCCTGGAGGAGTCCGACGGCCCCCCCGACCTATCCGACGCCGACATCTACGTCACCACGTGGATCGGAACGAAGCCTGCGTTCCGACCGCGGGTCGGCCTTGTCGGCGTTCTCGATGCCGACGCTCTGATCCGTCGGGCCGACTTCAGAGCGGCGGAGACCGGCTACCAGGCACTTGCCGAGATGGCGAGTTGGGCCGGTCCGGCGAGCGACGGGGGCCGCTTGGTCGTCCAGACCTCGGAGCCGGGACACCATGCCGTTCAGGCGGTGGTGAGAGGCGACTACGACTATTTCCTCGAGCGAGAGGCGGCGATGCGGCGCGAGCTCGTCTATCCGCCCTTCGCCGACCTCGTAAGGGTTCAGGCGAGCGGCGCGGAGGCAGAGAGCTTGATAGCCGGTGCCGCACGGACGGCAGAGGCCGCGGACGGCCGCGTCATCGGGCCGGCCCCCGTCGGGCCGCCCGGCGACCGAGCCCTCGAGATCTTGGTGAAGTGCGGAAATGCCGGCTCCGTTGCGGAAGCGCTGCGCGTTATCCTGCCGGAGGTACCACGCGGGTCGCGACTTCGAGTCGATGTCGACCCCAGATAGAAGGATACGGATGGCCCTGCTCCCGATCAGAACCTTCGGCGATCCCGTCCTGCGCCAGCGCGCCGGCGAGATAACGAAGATCACAGATGTCCATCGTCGTCTGATCAAGGACATGATCGACACGATGCGCGAGGCGCCGGGCGTGGGTCTAGCGGCGCCGCAGGTCGGCGTGATGGAGCGCATATTCGTTTGGGAGGTAGAAGAGGAACACGGGACGCTCATCAATCCCGAGATCGTCGAACGATCCCGGAAGAAAGTCACTGAGGAGGAGGGCTGCCTCAGCCTGCCCGGGCTCGTCTACCCGGTCGAGCGGTCGCAGGAGGTCGTGGTCCGCGCCTTGGACGAGAACGGCGAACCCATCGAGATCGCCGGCGACGATCTCCTCGCGCGCGTCTTCCAGCACGAGATCGACCACCTCGACGGCGTCCTCTTCATCGATCACCTGACGGAGGAGGAGCGCAAGGAGGCGCTCGCGACACTGAGGGCTCAGGCCCTCGGGTTGCCCGTGGCCGTACGTCCTGTGCCGTCGGACGAGCGGCTCTAGTGGGGGACTAGCGTGTCGAAGAGGGCCGTCTTCTTTGGGACGCCGGCATGGGCGGTGCCCAGTCTCGATGCTCTGCTCAAGTCCGCGTGGGACGTGCGAGCCGTGGTTACGAATCCCGACAGGCCCGCGGGACGAGGTTACGAACTCCAGGCACCTCCGGTGAAGGAGCGCGCGCGGGCCGCCGGACTCGAGGTATGCCAGCCCGAGAAGGCGCGCGCGCCGGACTTCCGCGACTGGCTCGCGGCCGCCGAACCGGACGTGGCCGTCGTGGTCGCCTACGGGAAGATCCTTCCGCCGGAGTTGCTCGCCGTCCCTCGGCTCGGTTTCGTGAACGTCCACTTCTCGCTGCTGCCTGCATATCGCGGCGCGGCCCCCGTGCAGCGAGCGATCATGGAAGGGCGCACCATCACCGGGGTGTCGATCATGGTGCTCACGGAGGGGATGGATGAAGGTCCGGTCCTCGCGCGCCGGTCGGTGACGATCGATCCCAACGAGAGCGCCGGTGTGTTGGGGGAGCGTCTGGCGGCGCTCGGAGCCGAGGTTCTCGTCGATGCGCTCGATCGTTTCGACGCCGGCGCGCTCGCTCCCGAGGAGCAGGATCACGAGCGAGCGACGTATGCAGCCAAGATCTCGAACGAGGAGGCGGAGGTGGACTGGACGCAGCCGGCCCGGAGCATCCACGACAAGGTGCGGGCCCTCGATCCATCGCCGGGAGCGTGGACGACATTCCGCGACAAACGCGTGAAACTGTTCCGGACCGCGCCGGCCCCCCCAACCGGTCTTGCTCCCGGTGCGGCGGCGCTACATTCGGGGAGGCTCGTCGTCGGCACCGGCGATGTAGCGCTTGCGCTGGAGGAAGCTCAGATCGCGGGTAAGAAGCGGATGACAGGCTCCGACCTCGCGAACGGCTTGCGACCCGAGGAGGGGGAGAGGTTCGGTTGAGGGCGACCCGGATGAGATCACGATGACGAGGACGCTGAGGCTCTCGCCCTCGATCCTCACCGCCGACTTCGCCCGCCTCGGCGACGAACTGGCTGCGGTCGCCCCCTTCGTCGACTGGTTCCACCTGGACGTGATGGACGGCCACTACGTCCCCAACATCACGTTCGGGCCCGACGTCGTGGCGGCCCTCCGGCCCGTCGTCGACACCCCCTTCCACGTTCATCTCATGATCTCGGAGCCCCTGCGGTACGTGGAGCGCTTCGTCGCCGCCGGTGCGCGGAGGATCTCCTTCCATCCCGAGGTCGTCGAGGACCTCGGTGCGGCCATCGACGGAGTGAGGGCGGCGGGAGCCGAGCCCAGCCTCGCTGTACATCCGGACATACCTCTCGAAACGGTCGAAAACCACCTCGACAGGGTCGATGGGGTGCTCATGATGACCGTCCGGCCCGGCTTCGGGGGCCAGAAGTTCCTGACCGAGATCGTCCCCAAGATCGCCGCGGCGGTTCGCCTTGTTGAGGAAGGTGGATTTGATGCCGAAATAGAGGTAGACGGAGGGGTAAACCTCCATACGCTGGACCAAGTTGTGGCCGCCGGTGCCGATATCCTCGTCGCGGGAAGCGCGATCTTCGACGGGGTAAACGCCCCTGCTGCCGCTAAGCGTTTAAGGGAAAGGCTGGACGTGCTAGCTGCAACTGCGCCGCAGGGGCGCACCAGGGGGGCCGGAGCGGCCGCCGAGGGGGCTCCCTGATGGCCAACGCCCGGGAGCTCGTTCTCGTGGCCGACGACGACGAAGACATCGTTCGCTTCGTCGAGGTCAATCTGCGCCTCGAGGGTTACGAGGTCCACACCGTCGCGGACGGGGCCCAGGCCCTGGAGGCGGCTCTCGAGTTGACCCCCGATCTCATCCTCCTCGACGTGATGATGCCGAAGCTCGATGGGTTCGAGGTCTGCCAGCGCCTGCGGAGCGACTCGCGGACGAAGCACACCTCGGTCATCATGCTGACCGCGAAATCGCTGTCGGCCGACAAGGTCGTGGGCCTCACGGCGGGAGCCGATGACTACATGATCAAGCCGTTCGACCCGATCGAACTGATCGCCCGCGTCAAGTCCGCCCTTCGCAGGTCGCGCGAGATGCGTGGCGTGAATCCGCTCACGCGGCTCCCGGGCAACACCGAGGTTCAGGAACAGGTGTCGAAGCGGGTCGCCGAGGGCCGTCCGTTCGCGCTCCTCTACATCGATCTCGACAACTTTAAGTCGTTCAACGACCACTACGGTTTCCTCAGGGGAGACGAGGTGATCAAACTCCTCGCCGCTTGTGCCGGGGAGTCGATGAACGCTTTCGCGGGACCCGGAGCCTTCCTCGGACACATCGGCGGCGACGACTTCGTGGCGATCGTCGATCTCGACTCCGCCGAGCACACGGCTATCGACCTGATCGAGAGATGGGACCGTTCCGTCCCCTCGCTGTACGCGCCCGAAGACGTGGAGCGCGGCTACATCGAGGTGGTCGATCGCCAGGGGAGCCTCCACCGCTTCCCCATGACCAGTGTTTCGATAGGGATAGCGACGAACAGCAACAGGCCCATCGGTAGCCATTGGGAGGCGTCGGAGATCGCTGCGGAGATGAAGCAGTTCGCCAAGCGGGACCCGAAGTCGTCCTACGCCATCGATCGCCGCCGCCTGGACGAAGAGGAAGAGGAGAACGACTCGGCCCCCAACTCAGGCGTGGCCATCTAACTCACGCCTCGCGTTCTTTTCTCTTCCTCGAAAGTCCGCCATGGGCGGCGGATCTTGACCCTAAAACCGTTTCTTGACTGGGTGGTCAAGAAAAGCCCGCGGGCGGTATCATGGGACCAAGACAACCTCTTCGGGGCAGGGTGAAATCCCCGACCGGCGGTGAGGCCAACGGCCGAGTCCGCGAGCCCAAAGGGCGCTAATGCAACGCCCGGCGGGTTGACCCGGTGAAACTCCGGGACCGACGGTGACAGTCCGGATGGGAGAAGAGGCGAGCGCCCGGCCGCGCGGCTCCTAGCCGCGAGGTGTGGTCGACCGTCCCTCGCCCTCGCCCCGGGGATCGACTCGGAGGCGAGATGAGCGAGCGAGAGCGTTTCATGGCCCGAGCCCTCGAGCTCGCGCGCGGCCCGGCTCACACCTCGCCCAATCCCCGAGTGGGAGCCGTCGTGGTCCGCGACGGGGCGATCGTCGCCGAGGGCGCCCATGCCGGCGCGGGCACCCCTCATGCCGAGGTCGCCGCCCTGGGTGGCGTGGACGCACGCGGCGCGACGCTCTTCGTCACCCTCGAACCGTGCACCCACCACGGCCGGACGCCTCCGTGCGCTCCCGCCGTCGTCCGGTCCGGGGTCGACCACGTCGTGGTCGCCATGGAGGATCCCGACCCGCGCGTTTCGGGGGCCGGCATCGCTCTCCTGCGGGGCGCGGGCGTGGCCGTCACGCTCGGCGTGATGGCCGCCGAGGCCGGACGGCTGAACGCTCCCTACGTCCACCACCGCGCCACCGGCCGCGCCTACCTCACGTTGAAGCTGGCTCTCAGCGCGGACGGTCGGATGGCCGCACCAGACGGAAGCTCCCGTTGGATAACCGGACCCGAGTCCCGACGCCGCGTGCATGCCCGCCGGCTCGAGGCCGACGCCGTGATGGTCGGCGCCGGGACCGTCCTCACCGACGACCCCGCACTCGACGTGAGAGAGGTGGCCGCGGACCGGCAGCCGGCCCGGATAGTCGTCGATTCGTCCGGGAGGACCCCCACCGACCGCCGGGTCTTCGCGTCGGGCGCGGAGGTATTCATCGCGACCACGGAACGATCCGGTCACGACACCCACACCGCCTGGAAGGAAGCCGGTGCCGAGGTGCTCGTGCTGCCGGAGAGGGACGAGGGCGTGGACCTGGGGGCTCTGCTCGAGATCCTCGGGGCCCGCGACCTCCTCGAGGTCTATTG
>JBOGXG010000238.1:0-26007 GCA_050694195.1 Actinomycetota bacterium
CGCCGAGAAACAATGGGAAGCGACGAGAACCATCGAGAAATGAAATGGCTGCTCAGAGGCCCATTTCGCCTAGAAGCCCTGGTCGGGAAACGGGCCTCGACCAAACTTCTAATCCGAATGTCGGGGGTTCGAATCCCTCCGGGCGCGCTGGATAAGGGCAGGCGCGCGAGATCACGGGCCCCCCATTGGCTTACGCGGCTCCCTTATCTACGCTCCCGGAATGGGCCTTACGGGTAGCGTTCTAGGAGGAAAACTCAACACGGCTAAGCGGCCGTCGTAGAAGTTGCCCGAGCCGATGACATCCCCGCTCAAGCGCCACTGCGTTTCGGATTCGGCGAGTGCCAGACCGGCGAGGTAGAAGCTAAGGTCGGGCGCGACACAGAAGAAGCGGTCCGATGCGACCGGAGCAGGCCAAGGGACTCCCCCTTCCAGTTCTGCCTCACCTACCCCCTCATTGGGGTTACACGGGATGGAAGCGAAGGCGAGGCTCCCGTTTGGACCTCCCGACAAGGTCGCATTGTTAAAGCGAGAAAGTGCGTAGTTGCCGGTGAACCTGACCCCCGAAGATTCGGCATTGCTGTCGTTGACTACTTGAAAGAGATCTGAAGAAAGCGGCTCGATCTTCCATCCCTTTGACGTGATCTCGAAGCGCGGCTCGATGCCATAGGCGGCGACGAATGCCTCGTCAACGTCTTTCCCCTGAATGGGAAACGTGGTCGGCTGTTTCAACGGGAACGTGCACAACGGGCTGGGGATGCACGCCGGTCCCGTCGTGCCGTGATGGTGCACCCGTGGCCAGAGGTCGATCCCCGGCTCTATATAGGCGCCGAACGTGATCCTGTTATGCGTCTTCCTCTTGTCGAGGGCGGCGATCATGACGTGCGCGCCGTCACTCTCCCATTCGAGTGTGATCGATGCCTCGAGTGTCGGGGCCGCAGGGTCCGCCCTCGACACCTTGTAGACGACGGTTTCGGAGGCGACTGCTGGCGCGCCCGCATGAGAAGGGACAGACCCGGCAAGGAGCAGGACCACAACGAAGATTAAGACATTCAGCGTCAGGAGCTCGTGCCTCGGACGCCGGCTGTGGATACGTCTCGGCCTCATTCTTCCTCCTTCATTCTTCCTCCTTCTTTCGTCCTCCTTCCACGTAGCGACACCAGATCCGGTCACACGTGTGACCGAAATCCGTCACCAAACGTGTAACTGAAATGAACGAGGAACGGCTAACAAGCGCAGAGCTGCAAGCCCTGCTTCTTCTCTCACAAGGTGCAACGGCGGCCGGCGTCGCCCGGATAATGGGAATCAGTGAATCGACCCTGGGACGGGTGCTGCGCCGAGTTAGGCGAAAACTGGGTGCCGAGAGCACGATCCAGGCGGTTTCGATCGCGATCAGGACTGGATTGATATGACCGGTTTCAGTCACGAGAGCGCAGTAGGTGACCTCAGATTTGTGGCGAATGTAGGAGTGATGGATAGCGTCGCGGCGCGACCCCGATTCGAGGACGTCTGGTTCGAACTCGAACCCAAGCTGCGCCGCGCACTGCAGACTTGTGGCACTTCGCCGGACCTCGAAGATGACTTGATCCAAGAGACTTCGATCCGGTTGTGGTGCGCGTGGGATCAGCTCGACCATTCCACGCCTCTATTGGCGTTTGCTCGCAGAGTGGCGCTCAACCTAAGGGTGGACGACCTCCGTCGGCGCAGACCACTCCCGATGGCCGAGCTACCCGAAACGGAGTCCTGCTACGACCTAGAGGATCACGTGTTCGCCAGGGAGACACTGTCGCTTGCCAAGGCGGCCCTTGAAAGCCTGAACCCCTCGGAGCGGACAGCACTCTTGGCCGAGGTGGGGATCGGGGAGCGTGGGAACAACTCCGCGTTCAAGATGGCGCGGCTTAGAGCGCGACGCAGCCTCAGGTCCGCTCTCGAAGGGGTCGCGGCGGCATTCGGTGGCGCGCTGATGCCGATCAAACGAACTCTGTTCTCATTGGGCGAGATCAGGACTGCTGAGATAGCCCCAGTGATCGTGGGCGCCACGGCCATGTTCTCGGCCGCGATCATGAGCGTTCCTTCTCCTAGCGACCCCCCGCGAGCGTCGCAACGGGGCCCGGTCCCTCAAGAGGTGACGATCTCGGCACCCACACAAACACCGCCAAAGGCTGGAGAGGAACCGACTGCAGATCGAAAGGTCGTTAGCGCTTCTACCGATTCTCACTCCGAACCCGACCTGCCACCTATCTCGCAGAGAGGACCAGACAGCGCTGGATCCGAGCCCTCGGACGAGATGCCCGCAGCGGCCGGAAGCGGGAAGAGCGATCGCCTCGACGGTACAAGTGGCGGCTCGACGAGTGCGTGCACCGATGAACCACAGTCGGAACCGAACGACCCGTCGATCTCGGTCCTGTCGGACGAGGGTTCCCATAGCGGCAGCGGTAGCAACAGCGATCCTGAGTCCTGCGCCTGATCGCCCGCGACCCAGGGAGACCTCACGCGTCATCGGTCTCAGCCGGCACAGCTGGACAGCGCGATGGCGACACCCACCATCGCGGCGGGGAGTCCCTTTAGAGACGGTGCCAACAAGCTCACTCCCTAAGACTCTGTTCGTAGATAAGCCATTCGCCATCGCGGCGAGCAGTGAGGCGAGACGATGGCTCGTAACCCTCGATCTCGTGCAAGGGGGTTCCCGGCTTTAGGAGGCCGGCATCGCCGTCGCGTGGCACGTAGTCGTCGATCAATCACCTCATAACAAAGGCAGCCCAGCGTTATCTAATAGCGCTCCCCTCGTTGGGGGGAGACATCGATAGGGATGCAACCGCCTAACTCCCACGTGGGTGCATCTGGCCGAACGCGACGCCACTCGCGGCGGTCGCTCGTACGTCTGGGCCATGCAGGCCAATGAATTGGGCGGTGGCTCCCAGAGCCGACGGGGACCTCATCACCTGTTAGCTGGCCCATCCCGAAGAGGAGCCGTTGAGCTGGCCGTTGCAGCGGCCTACGGGACTCGACAGAAGGATGTGGATCTCCGCCAAAGGGCCGCCATAGCTGGAGCCCGAATCGAAACGCGTTGACGGCTGGCCGACCTCGCGAATCAATTCGGACCGATTGTCGGCCCGTTGCGGAAAGCCATAGGCTCAGTAGACACCCAGTGAGCTCCCGCTTTCACCCCACAAAAAACCCACAAGACAACGGAAAACAATGCTCAACGTCGATGAGTGACGATCACTGAAAGGCCCTGCTCAGAGCACGTTTTCGACGAAAAGCGCAGGTCAGAGGGTTGCAGGATTTCAATCTTCTAATCCGAGGGGTCGGGGGTTCGCGAATCCCTCCGGGCGCGCCCCTCCGACCATGTTGCCGTTGCCGACTCCGGCGATCGCTCGGCTCGGGCCCGGGCGTCTTTAGCGGATCCTCATCCGGCCGCTCGGCACCGGCGTGACGTTGACGCGGCACGGCTGTCCGGCGAGGCTGTCGCACGCGGGATGGGGCGAGGGGGCCGCGGCCCCCGCGATCCAGCCGAGCGAGATGCGAGCCGGATGCGCCGCATCGTGGAGGACGGAGACCATCGAGGGCTCGGCGCTGAACGAGAAACCCATCAGACCCGTGAGCCCGGTCGGCGCCTCGATCGACAGCCGGATGCTGGATCCTTTTCGGAACACATGGTTGAAGGGAAAGAGCTCGACGCGTGCGTAGGTCGGCTCGTTCGGAACCACCGGCTCCGCGTCCTTCTCGAGATGCGTCTGCACCGGACGAAGCCTCGACGAGCGCGCCCGGTCGAGACGACGGTGCGACAGACGTAGCCAGCCGCGGTTGACGAAGAGCTCCTGACCGTCGGGTCGGACCTCGGTCAGCGTCACCTGTAGGTCGGTGTCCCCGGCGGTCGTCGCGACCCACATATCGATGCTCCCGGGACCGAAGAACTCGGCGTCCTCGACGAGCGCTGGGGTCGTGTAGGAGACCGAGCCACCCGGCGCGCTCTGGGCCTTCCACGCGGCATGCGGCTCGAAGCCGTAAGCGCCCTCCTTGCTTCCCGAGGGGGCCGGGTAGACGTAGGTGTCGGGAGCCTCCTCGGACGTAGGCGCTCGCAGCGACAGCCGGCCCTCCTCGCGGAGGAAGAGGGTGACGGGTCGCGGCCGGTACGGCCACCGCGGGAGGTGATTCATCCAGTCGCCCGGTGTCGGCGTCTCGCCGCCGTAGATGAGCTTGCCGTCCTCGTGCAGCAGGATGCCATGAGGCTCGCGCTGCCACTCGTTGTCCTCGCCTTTCAAGTAGTGGTCGAAGAAGTCCAGCTCGAGCTCGCGCAACCGAGGGTCGAGGCATTGGCCGTGATCTCCGTTAACCCCGATGAACCATGTCGTCGCGGCCGGAAGGCGGTCGAGATAGATCTGGGCCGCGCGGCCCCCAACCTGTTCGTCCTGCCACGAGTGACAGCCCAGCGTCGGGACGGCGACCGTGTCTATGAACGCATCCGGCGTGCGCGCCCAGAAACGGTCGATGAAGTGGTGCTGGCTCCCTTCGACGGCCATGCTGCCCGAGTAGCCGTCCGGGAACGAACCGGCGAACGTCGCGGGACACTCGGTATCGCCCTTCGAGGTTTGCTGTGCCGCACCCGAGACACTCGACTCCGGCTGAACCGCTCCGCCCCACGCACCCATGAACACCTCGTTGAAGATCCCTCCGGGGTAGGCGACGTCACGGTAGAAGTCGGTGGCAACGTGGAGCGGTGCGATCGCGTCCAGGTGAGGGGGGCGGAACCCGGCTACGACGAGCTGGCTGAGCCCCGGGAACGAACCACCGAACATCCCTACGTGACCGTCGGACCACGGCTGTCGCGCGATCCACTCCACAACCTCGTATCCGTCGCGGCCCCACACCCCTGCGTTCTGGGCTTCGAAAACGCCCTCAGAACAGCCTGTGCCTCGGATGTTGACGCCGATGACGGCGTAACCCTCGGCGACGTAGTCGCCTGTGAGCTCTCGGATCCGCTCTAGGGCTGGGCCGATCTCGGGTGAGGTGTAACCACGGGTCATCATCAACAGGTTGGTGAGGCCGTGCCGCAATCGCAACTCTGCGACGTCGCGGTCACGCCCCGGCGGCATCCGGTCGACGAAGCGCAGCGCCGAGCTGTACTCGAGCTCCGCGTCCTCGTGGGCCAACTGAGCGACGGCATGGTCCGCAGCGATATTCCCGAACTCGACGGCCTTATCGGCGGCACCGAGAACTCCCGCGTTGTAGAAGTGCGACGCGATGAGGGCCGCGTGAGATGGATCCCTTCCCCACAGTCGTTCGAGGACCTCGCCGGCACGTAGATGCAAGCGCGCCTTGATGCCCGGCGTCAGCTCCTCGTAGATGGCGTCGCGCACCAAAGCGTGCGAGAAGCGATAACCACCTGTCGTGGGATCCACCGGCGTGACCAGCCGCGATCGGACGGCGGGCGCCAGCGCGTCGAGGGTTTCGCCTTCATCGCCGTCGTGGAGGTCGGCCACCGCCTCGATGTCGAACGACCTCCCGAACACGGCGGCTTGTTCAAGCACGCGTTGCGTCTCGACCGGTAGGGCACCGACGCGCGTAAGGATGACGTCGCGGACGTTCGCCGGAACGCGGCTGATCGCTTGGAGCGCTTCATCCCGCCCCGCCGCGCGCTCGCCTTTGAGGAGCCGAAGCAGTTCCGACAGAAAGAAGGGATTGCCACCCGTTCGGGTGCGCAACTCTTCCAAGAGGTCGTCCGCCGGTGCCGATCCAACTGCGGACAGGACGTAGCTACTCACCTCATCGCGATCGAAACCCTCCAACATGACGCGCTCCACCATGGGGAGTCGCGCGAGCGAGGCGAGCGCTGAGGCTAGAGGGTGGTCGGGGCCCAGCTCGGCGTCGCGGTAAGTGCCGACTATGAGGACACCTGCCTGCCGGATCTCCCTGGCCACGAAGCCAAGCAATCGCAGGCTTGCCGAATCGCTCCAGTGAAGGTCATCCAAGACCAACATCAACGCCTGCTCCTTGGCGAGGTTCGTGATCACGGACGCCACAGCGACGTAGAGCCGGAACCGTGCCTCTTCGGGGTCGCCAACGGGGTCGCCCGATACGTCGCCTGCATGAGCGGTCAATCCGGGCACGAGCTGCACGAGATCGGCGGCGCGCTCGCCCGCTGCATCGAACACCGCGGCAGCGGATGCCTGGGCGACGACCGACTCGAGGATCTGACGCCACGGCCAGAAGGGAGGCGCGCCCTCCCCCTCGTAGCACTGCCCCCAATGGATCGTGAGGCCGTGGTTCGAGGTCGAGAACTCTTCGATAAGGGCGGTCTTGCCGATCCCCGGGTCGCCCGCGACGAGAAGGACCCGTCCACGTCCCGAGCGTGCAGATTCCGCGGCGCGCCACAACATCTCCAGCTCCGGCCGTCGGCCGACGAGGCCACGATCGCCCCCGGCGTCGGCGGTCGGCGT
Source organism: Actinomycetota bacterium (assembly GCA_050694195.1). GTDB lineage: Bacteria > Actinomycetota > CADDZG01 > CADDZG01 > WHSQ01 > JBOGXG01. The sequence goes on from JBOGXG010000238.1 coordinate 6,438, forward strand.
CGGCGGCGAGGTCCACTCGAGCGCCGGGTCCTGCCGAAGCATCCGCTCTTCGAGGTCGCGCAGTTCGGGGCCGGGATCGATGCCCAGCTCGTCGGCGAGGTACTCGCGACCCTCGCGCAGCGTCGCGAGCGCTTCCGCCTGACGCGCGTCCCGGTACAGAGCAAGGGCGAGATTCGCTCTTAGGCGCTCCCTCAACGGCTCCTTCTCGACCCATCGCCGGAGCTCACCGATCAGCATGCGGTGACGTCCCAGTGCCAGTTCGCTCTCGGTCTTGGCTTCCACCACCGTCAGATGCAGCTCTTCAAGGCGTCCGACCTCTTGCTGCGCGAATGGTTCGAAGGCGAAATCGGCATACGCCGGCCCTCTCCAGAGCGAAAGGGCCTCGTCGAGGACCGTCAGCGCCCCCTCCGGCGAACCCTGATCCACGAGTTCGCTCCCGTGGATGGCGAGCGACTCGAACCGCCCCGCGTCCACCGCGTCTGGATCCACGTCGAGGACATAGCCTGGAGGCCGGCTAACGATCACGGCAGGCGCCTCGCCGCGACCGCGCGACGGTTCCAGGACCTTTCGGAGATTCGAGATATAGGCCTGCAGCGTTCCCTGTGCCGTTGCCGGCGCCGACTCGCCCCAGAGGCCGTCGATCAGAGCATCGACCGAAACCACTCGCCCGGCCTCGATCAACAGCAGGGCAAGGACGGCTCGCTGCTTGCGACTCCCTAGATCCAGTGGTCGTTCATCGTCTCGGACCTCAAGCGGACCGAGCACGCGGTATCTCACTTCACCCTCCATGCCGGTTAGCACCCCATCTTCTCTGAACCAGGACCCTCGTCCAAGTGGGTTGCAAGCGCCGTCCTGACGCCGCCACCCAAGCTCCTGGACATGAGAGAACACGCAGCTGAGCCACATGGCGACGTAGAGATGATCAATCCGGTCACCGGCAGCCGTATCGCCCTGCGTCACCGAGTGGACTCGTCCCCCGAGGACTGCGTGCTCGAGATCGAGGCGTGGCTGCCGCAGACGTGGCGGGATCCCTGGCGCCACAACCACCCTCTCCAAGAGGAGCGGGTCGTCGTCCTCGGAGGGGAACTTGCCGCTGAGATAGATGGGTGGTCCCGCACGTACTCCCCCGGGGAGGCGTTCATCGTTCCCGCAGGCATCGATCACTCGCTCTCGGTCCGTGGGGGCCGCGGGACGCACGTCATCACGGAGCTGACGCCTCCGCTCCGCAGCGCGAACCTCCACGCGGTGCTATACGGCCTCGCGGTGTTGGGACTAGTCGACAGATCAGGGTGGCCCAAGCCCATGGTGGCCGGGATCGTGGCGCGCGAGTTCGAGCGAGAGCTAGTGGCCGCCGAGGCGCCTCTTAACGTCCGTGTTCGAACAGCTCGCGCGCTCTTACGCCTGGGAATGACACTCGGCTACGAGACGCTCGTTGCGCGACTTGCTGAAGATCCACCTGCTGACAGCCACACCATGAAAGGAGCCCAGTCGTGAGGAAGTATTCAGCAGCACTACTCACCGTTTACGCGATCGCGATGTCGTTCTTGCCCGCGGCAGCGCAAGATGCACAGCAGAAGATCGTGTATGCACGCAGCGTCGGCGAGGTGGACGCACCGGAAACCTCCGAGATCCACCTTATGGATCCCGACGGGAGTGACTCCGCTCGACTCACGAACAACAGCCGTGAGGATGCCTACCCGGTCCTGTCGCCCGATGGGGGCCGGATCGCGTTCTCCCGCGAGATGCGAGGGCAGTACGACCTGTTCGTGATGGGGTCGGATGGGTCGGACGTCGTTCGCGTGACCCGGACGCGCAATGGGGACGAAGTCCTACCGAGCTGGTCACCGGATGGAAAGTGGCTCGCGTTCACCGCGACGACGGCGATCCCCGACGGACCATCGCAAAGCGAAATCTACAAGATCCGTCTATCGAACGGCCGGTTCGCGAGGTTGACGTTCACACCGAAGACGAAGGAGTTCGCTCCCGACTGGGCGCCGGACGGAACCGAGATCGCGTTCACTAAACAGAACTACCGACGCGGGAAGTACGGCGTGGCGTCGGTTCGCCCGGATGCCGAAGGTTTGCGTTGGATCGTTGTTAACCCACGCTCAGGTGATGGATACACGGACGCTAACCCCAGCTGGTCCCCGGACTCACAGTGGTTGACGTTCTCTCGTGACCATGGCGACGACGCATATGTCGATATCTACAAGGTCCGTCGCGACGGCACCGAGGCACAACCGGTGACACAACTCTTCGAACTCGCGGAGAACCCCGTGTGGGGTGCCGACGGGAGGATCTTGTTCATGCACGACGAGGCCATCGCGGGCGTTCCGAGTGCGGGGGGCGAGATCGAACATCTGACGCCCACCCGAACAGGATTGCCCTACTGGCGGCCCGACTGGTAATGATGGGCGACGGCCCTCGCCTCCCCTCACTACCCCACGAAAAACCGCAAGGCACTAGATTCGGACCAACGACCTGAGGAGGCGGTGTGACTCTCTACAGGATCCTTGTCTTCGTGCACGTGCTCGGCGCCGCGGCGTGGGTAGGTGGAGGCCTGTACAACTATCTCCACGGCCTGACCATCAGAGCTGCTAAGGATCCGGCCCGTATGGCGTCGTTCGCGTACGAGTCCCAGCAGTTCGCGGGGAAGTACTTCGCCCCGGCCGCGCTGGTCACCGCGCTCGCCGGTATCTGGCTCGTGTACGAAGGTGACTGGGGCTGGGAGCACTTCTGGATCGTCTCGGGACTCGTCGTGTGGATCTACTCGATCGTCTCGAACGTCACGTGGCTCTCGAAACTAGCGGACCGGTTGCAATCTCTGATCGCGGAAAGAGGGGCCGTCGACCCGGAGGTGCGCGCCGCTGGACAGCAGATGTTCCGCTGGCGGACGCTCGAGGTGGCGCTCCTCGTTTTCGTGATCTTCGCGATGACGTACAAGCCGTTCGCCTGATCCGTGAAGTGTCAGACGGAGCCGTAGGTTTCGGCGCGAAGAGTGCTTGTCTACGTGCACGTTTCGCGCTTAGAAGACCGGTCGCAGGCTCTGATCGCGGAAAGGCCGAGTGCTGCTAGCAGCTGAAACGCTGTTCCACCTTACTTGGGAGATGATCTGCATCCCCCGGGAAAGCGACGACGACTTTGCAGGTCCCCCGATGACGCCGGCGTAGGGAAGTGGCGAAGTCACCGGAATCGTCGAGCGTCGGTCGTTTGATCTCTTTGACGCGAAACACGCCCGCCGAGTTCTCTTCAAAGAGAGTGACATCGACCTGGAGTCCCGGATGTTTTGGGGACAACGTCCCGCGCACTTGAACGCGGCTCGTCCCGTCCCTGGGTGTCTTCGACAGGCTCATCGTTACATGCGACTGAGATCTCGACACTTCCGCCGCAACGGCGAGGCTATAGCTGGCACCCGCGCTCGCGACAACGGCTCCTTTTAACCCGCGCACCTGAACGGGCGTACGCCGCTGACGGTCCGAATCGTCTCCGATCTCTCCGTGCATGTTCATCCCCCAAGCCCACACGGAACCGTCGGATCTGACGGCGAGGCCGTGATAGGCGTCGGCTGAGACTTGCACGACCTTCGTGAGGTTCTGCACCGGGCCGGGTGTCGAACGGTCGATCCGAGTACCGTTGCCGAGCTCGCCGTTCGCGTTCCCGCCCCACGCTTGAACGGTTCCGCTGGACAGGATGGCAAGGCTGTGACTTCCTCCCCCCTCGACACTCACGACATCGCTTAGCCCGCTCACGCGAACGGGGGCCATGCGGTCGGTCGTCGTTCCGTCACCGAGCTGCCCGTCGTAGTTCCTTCCCCAAGCCCACACCGAGCCGTCGGACGAGAGCGCTAGGTTGAAGGCAGGGCCTGCCGAGATATCGACGATCCCGATGAGGCCGTCCACCCGGCCAGGGGTGGAGCGCCACTGGGTCGTGCCGTCGCCGAGTTCGCCCTCGTCGTTGCCGCCCCACGACCACACCGTGCCGTCGGACTTAAGGGCGAGGGTGTGGCCGGTACCGACATCAACCTCTACGACCTCGGAGAGTCCCCCGACCTGTCGCGGACCGAAGTAGGCGGGATAAGGGTCACACCCGAGGACGTCATCACTACCCACCACTCCTCGGTGATTCAGCCCCCAGGCCCACACGGTGCCGTCCGATTTTCGTGCCACGCTGAAGAAATCTCCCGTACTCACCTCAGCGACATCGGCGAGCCCGTCTACCTGAACGGGAGACCTTGTCGGCGGGGAATCTTCGCAGGAGACCTCGTTCATCCCCACCGAATGTGCAGGGTCTTCGCCCCAGCTCCACACCGTTCCGTCGGCGCCGACGGCGAGACTGTGGAAATGGCCGGCGGCTACGTCCACGATCCCCGTGAGTTCACCCACCCGAACGGGAGCCATCCGGGTCACCTTGGTTCCATCGCCAAGCTGCCCGCCGTCGTTCCGCCCCCAACCCCAGACCTTGTCGGACGCCGCGCCGGCGCCGGCGACGGCCCGACGATCCATGGCGTTCGTGGAGGCTGCATCCAGCAGCGAAACGAGGACGGCGAGCACCATCCCAGCACAGACCCGACCGATCGTTACGACCCCCGCACGGCGAAACGACCCACACGGATGGCCCGACGTCCGCACCATCAACCCCACCCTCCGATCCCTAACGGTGAGGTTAGGTGCGGCCCCCTCTCATTGCCATAGGCAATCGGGGCTATTCAGGGGCCCGTTACGCCCATCGGAACGGTGAGATCTATCCGGCGCCTAGAACGGGAAACAGTCGATGACCTTGTCGCGGTACTTCGCCGCGGGCTGCGTCTGGTAACAGACGGCTTGTTTGATCTGGCACGTCTGCTCGTCCGGGTTGATGCAGGCGTGAGCCGGACTCGCGGTCACGATCGACGCCGTGGACGCCAGCACGCTCAACGCCAGCAGCAGCCTGATCCTCTTGATCCTCGGGCTACCAGACATGGCAGAACCTGAACAGGCCCTCGGTGTACTTGTTGCTCTGTCCGACCTCGCAGATGAGGACGCAAGCGTTGGGCTCGCCCTCGCAATTCGCGCTCGCCGGAGCCGCCCCCACGACGATGAAAGCGGACGCCATCACGGCGGCGGCTAGAAGCACACGCAATCTCCTCATTCTCTCTCCCATCCCGAGCTTCCCTTGCTTCCGGGCGAGGAGCATACCGGACAGAAAGGGCACTCCGGGCGCGAGATCCGACGGCTGCTCCGAACGCCCGTCGTCACCCGCCGCTGATAAGGAGGATGATCGAGGTCATGCCCGCGGGAACCGGCCAGGACGAGATTCGCGAGACCGTCACCTCACCCGATGGAACGACGATCGCCTACCGCCGTTCAGGCACCGGGCCTCCTCTGATCCTGGTGCACGGGACCGCAGCCGATCACACTCGATGGCGACCGGTGGTACCCATCCTTCGGGAACAGTTCAGCGTATGTGTGCTGGATCGGCGCGGCCGAGGCGGGAGTGGAGATACCGAGCCCTATGCGATCGAGCGGGAGTACGAGGACATCGTCGCCGTCATCGGAACGTTCGGCTCTCCCGTCTCCGTGCTGGGTCATTCCTACGGGGGCATATGCGCTCTTGGCGCCTCGCTGCTCGCATCCAACCTCGATCGGATGGTGCTGTACGAGCCTCCCGTCCGCTCCTCCGGCACGCTCCCACCGGGCCTCGTCGACCGTCTCGAGGCGTCGTTAGCGGCGGGGCGTCCGGAGGAAGCACTGGTCGCGTTCTGCACCGAGGTGCTCCGGATGACGCCCGCTCAGTTGGAGTCATTCCGCGCGTTGGCCGCGTGGCCCGCCCGCGTGGCGGCGGCTCACACCCTCCCGCGCGAGTTGCGAACGGCCGATGCCTACCGGCTCGACGGTTCGCTCTTCGCCGCGAATCAGACACCGACACTGATCCTGGAGGGCGGCGAGAGCCCTGCTTTCCTGAGGGCCTCAACCGCTGCGGTGCACGACGTACTGCCCAACTCCAGCATCGTCGTGATGCCGGGCCAGCAACATGTCGCGATGGACACAGCTCCCGACCTGTTCACCAAGCTCGTAGTGGACTTCCTAACGACCTAGCAGAAGCGGGATGGATCGTGGCGGAGCGCCGGAGAGACACGGTGATGTCACGGTAGGAACATGACCAAGCGCGCCTACTTCAGGTTCTACGAGGAACTGAACGACTTCCTTCCGGAGGTCCTTCGTTACTCCACCATCGAGCAGACCTTCGAAGTCAGTCCCTCGGTGAAGGACATGATCGAGAGCCTCGGCGTACCGCACACGGAGATCGACCTCATCATCGTCAACGGTGCCTCGGTGGACTTCACTCATCGTGTTGACGATGGCGATCGGGTCGGTGTCTATCCGATGTTCGAGGCGATCGATATCTCGCCGGTGGTGAGGCTGCGGCCGGACCCCCTCCGCGTGCCTCGGTTCTCGGTCGATGCGAACCTCGGTCGGCTCGCTCGGTACCTCCGGCTCCTGGGCTTCGATACGCGCTACGACCCAGGATCTTCCGATGTGGAACTTGCGGTCAGCTCACAGGAGGAAAGGCGTCTACTCCTGACGAGAGACGTTGGGCTTCTCAAACGCAGAACGATCACGCACGGCTCCTTCGTCCGTGCGGTCGACCCGCGCGCTCAGCTGATCGAGGTTCTTGCACGTTTCGACCTCGCCGGGATCGCCCGCCCGTTCACCCGGTGCACGTGGTGCAACGGCGACCTGAAGCCGGTGGAGAAGGAAGCGGTCGCCGGCAGAGTGCCGGCGGGATCGCTCGAGCGTTTCGACGACTTCCGCGCCTGCGTGAGCTGCGGGCGCATCTATTGGGAGGGTTCGCATATCGAGCGCGCCACCGCCTTCATCGACGAGGTGCTGAGGGCATCCCGCGCCCCCTGACCCGTGGGTAGCCGCGGCCGGTCGTGGGGTAGGCCGATAAGAGCGGTCGAGAGCCGAAGGAGGAGCCATGGCCACGAGCAAGCAACGACAGGCGGCAAAGAGGAATGTCAAGAAGGCTCAGAGCGCGGCGCGACGACAGAAGACCATCACGAAACTTCCGAAGTCGACTCGTTCCGACCTCGGGCGGCAGGCGGCCAAATCGAGACAGCGGGGCGGCAGGGCGGGGCGCTCCCTCGAGGATCGCAACAGGACTCAGCTCTACGAGCGTGCCAAGGAACTCGGGATCGAGGGTCGGTCGAAGATGGGGAAGTGGGACCTGATCGAGGCGATCCGAGGCCGCGAGTAGCAACGCCTACGTGACGGGCGCCCTCGGGTTCGGCTCGGGGCGCGGGAACGGCTCGGGGCGCGGCGCCGGCGGCGTGGGGGCCGGATCGGGCCGCGGTGGGAATGGCTCCCTCTCCATGCCTTGAGCGTACCGTTATCGAACGGCCCCTCGTTAGCGACGGCCGGGCCGCGGGTACATGCTTGCAAAGAAGATCGAGTGACATTCCAACTTCGTTGCTGCACGCGACTGGATCGAAAGGGACGAACATGGCACCAAGATCGATCTGGAGGGGATCCATCACCTTCGGCCTCATCACCATCCCGGTCAAGGTCTATACCGCGGTGGGACGCACCGGCGGGGAGAAGATCGATCTTCACCTCCTCCATGCGAAGGATGGCGAGAGGATCCACTACGACCGTCGCTGCGGCAAAGGTCACAAGGACATCGATTGGGACGAGATCGTCAAGGGTTACGAGTACGAGAAGAACAAGTGGGTCGAGATAACCGACGAGGATCTCGAGGCCCTCGATCTCGAGTCGCTCCGGACCATCGATATCTCCTCGTTCGTTCCCATCGACCAGATCGATCCCATCTACTTCGACAAGGCCTACTACGTCGTGCCTGATGAATCCGGTGTGAAGGCGTACCGGCTCATGACGGACGCTCTCGAAGCGGAGGGGCTGGTGGGCATCGGCAAGGTGGCGATCAGGGAGCGCGAACATCTCTCGACCCTGCGCGTCGAGGAAAACATGATGGTGCTCGAGACGATGCACTGGCCCGAAGAGATACGAGAGCCGAGATTCGACGAGCTTCGGAAGCGTCCCCAGGTGCAGGACAGGGAGCGCAAGATGGCGCGCCAGTTGATCCAGCAGCTCACGGATGACTTCCATCCGGAGGATTACAAGGACGAGTACCACAAGGCGTTGAAGAAGCTCATCCGTAAGAAGGTCAAGGGTGAGGAGATAGTCGTTCATGAGGAGCCCGAGGAGGAATCGGGCGTCATCGACCTGATGGAGGCGCTCAAGGCGTCGGTGGAGGCCGCTCGGCGCGGCGAGAAGCCCACAGCTCCGAAGACGACGAAGAAGAGGGCGGGGAACGGGCGCGGCAGCGACGAGGACCTCGGTTCACTGACCAAACAGGAGCTGGCGGAGCTGGCCAAAGAGCTCGATGTATCCGGACGCTCCGGCATGGACAAGAAGGAGCTCATCAAGGCCATCCGCAGATCCGCCTAACTCGGTTGGGCTTGGCCCGAGCACGAACCTGTCACGACCGAGTACCTCATAGGTCGTCAACGGTGGAACGTTTGCCCGGGAGTGGGGCTAGAGCTCGGTGAGGATCTCCGATCCGTACTCCGTGACGACGAGGGTGTGTTCGAACTGTGCCGTGCGACCTCCGTCGGCGGTGACCGCCGTCCAGCTGTCATCCCAGATCTCGTGTTCCCACGTACCCATCGTGATCATGGGCTCCACGGTGAAGATCATCCCGGGCTCCATGATGCGGGTGGCGCGCCGGTTGTAGAAGTGTGGGATCTGAAGGCCGGTGTGGAAGCGCTCGCCGATACCGTGGCCGGTGAACGAGCGAACGATGCCATAACCGTGGCGCGTGGCGAGGGTTTCGATCGCGCGGCCTATGTCGGAGATCGGTCGTCCGGGTCTGACCGCGCCGATCCCCTCGTAGAGGCATCGTCGCGTCACTTCGATGAGCTGTAGCGAGGCCGGATCTACGACACCCACCGGTACGGTCGCGTCGACATCACCGTGAACGCCGTCCAGGAAGACAGTCACGTCGATGTTGACTATGTCGCCGTTGAGGAGCGCCCTGGAGTCCGGGATCCCATGACAGATGACCTCGTTCACCGAGGTGCAACACGACTTCGGGTAGCCCCGGTACCCCAGCGTGCTGGGGTAGCCGCCGCGCTTGATCGTCTCTTCATGAACGAGCGCGTCGATCTCGTCGGTGGTCACTCCGGGGGCCACCGCGCGGCACGCCACCGCGAGCACTTCCGCCGCGGCTCGCCCGGCAACGCGCATCCTCTCGATCACGTCCAAGTCCTGTATCTCGCTGCTGGGTGGAGGGCCCGGTTCCGAGCCGTCCGCGTACTCCGGGCGGGGGATGTCCTCGGGGACACGGCGGGGCGGACCGATCGCGCCGGGGGTGATCGGCATATCGGAGAGCTTGTGGCATCGCTTGTATTTCTTGCCGCTGCCGCACCAGCAGGGGTCGTTCGACCGCAGCGTTGGAGCGGGGGCGTAGGAGACGTTCATCCGACCAGTTTAGGAGCGCAAGCACGATATGGAAGGACGCCGGCGCGGATATCGATCGAGGCCGGAGTGACGGCTGCATGTCGTCGCCCTATGGGAGGGTTCGATACATGGCCGAGGCTCTCTCCGTCTTGCATGTTGCACAGCCCACCGAGGCTGGTGTTGCGCGCATCGCGGCCGATCTCGCCGCCGATCAGGTGGAGCGTGGCTGGCGGGTGGCCGTCGCCTGTCCGCCCGACGGTTCTCTGCCCGCATGGGTACGAAGCGTAGGAGCGCAGCATCTCGAGTGGCGCGCGGGACGATCGCCGGGTCCGGCGTTGCCGAGGGAAGTAGCGGCCCTCCGCCGTGTCGTCGCGCGTTTCGATCCCGATCTCGTGCATCTCCATTCCTCGAAAGCGGGTCTCGTCGGGCGTTTGCTTCTCCGCCGCCGGCGACCGACCGTCTTCGAGCCGAACGCGTGGTCGTTCGAGGCCGTCGACGGTCCGATCGCCGGCATGGTGCGCGCCTGGGAGCGGAGGGGATCCCGTTGGACCGACGCGATCATCTGTGTCAGCCGCGCGGAGATGGATCTGGGACGCGCCGCAGGGATAGAGGGGGAATGGAGGGTGATCCCCAATGGGATAGATCTGCATCGTTTCCCTCCTGCGTCTCGAGACGATCTCCAGGCCGCGCGCCGGATCCTTGGGATCCCGGACGATCCCATGGTGGTTTGTGTCGGCCGGCTCTCCGAACAGAAGGGCCAGGATCTATTGCTCGATGCCTGGCCCCTCGTGCTCGCGGCCTGTTCCGAGGCGCGCCTTTACCTCGTGGGCGACGGTCCCGAACGAACGACCCTGGAGACGCGGGGCTCTGCTCGCGTCGGGCTCGTGGGCGAGCGCGCCGACGTCCCGGCCTGGCTCGCCGCCGCCGACGTCGTGGCGATGCCGTCCCGTTGGGAGGGCTGCTCCCTCACGATGCTGGAGGCGATGGCGCGCGCTCGAAGCATCGTCGCCTCCGATGTCTCGGGCGCGCGCGAGGCGCTGGACGAGGGGGCCGGCCGCGTCGTGCCCATCGGGAACGTCGCCGTCCTCGGTGCCGCGATCGTGGAGAGACTGAAGGATCCCGGCCTCAGGGACAGCGAAGGACGCACCGGGCGCCGGCGCGCCGAGGAACGGCACGATCTAAGGAAGACGTCCCAACAGATAGCCGACGAGTACGAGGCGATCCTGGCCCGTCGGGGCTAGTGCCATCGGGATCAGGTACTGGTGTACGTGTAATAGGAGCCCGACTCTCGCAGGCGGTTGCCGATCACACCGAGAACGGGAGCTTTCAGGGCTTCGAGAGCCAGGACGGCTTCGTTCACTGGATCGGCGATCGAGCGCGCCGCGACGACGAGGAGAACCCCCTTCGCCATCGTCGTTATCGTGCGGGCGTCGTCGGTGCCGAGGAGCGGCGGGGTATCGATGACCACGATGTCGTACTTCTGGCGCGCGTCCTGCATGACGGCGTCGAAGCGGCGAGCGATGAGGTCCCCGGCATCGGGATCCGGTTCGCTCGGTAGAACCGCGAGTCCGTCCGTCCATCCCGGCTGAACGGCTTCCTCCAGCGTTTTCGTCTCGCGCAGCACGGCCGCGAATCCGCCGTTGGGGGTGTACTTGAAGGTGCGGCCGAGCGCCGGACGGCGGAGGTCGGCGTCGACCAGGAGCACCTGGGCACCGAGGCGGGAGAGCGATTCCGCGAACAGCGCCGAGACCGTCGTCTTGCCATCGCCGCTCGATGGCGACGTCACAACGATGACGTCGACGGTCCGGTCCTGCCATTCGCGCTCGAGGTTAGTGCGCAAGGTTCTGAACGACGACCCGACTGCGGGATCGGCGAAAGCCTCCAGAGGTCGAGTCTTGATGGAGCGGGAAGACGGGATGCGGCCGACGACCGGATAGCCCGTCATGCGAGCGATGTCGCGCCACGACCGAAGGCGCGGACGTCCCCGCTCGACGAGGAGAGAGATCCCGATCCCGAGCAACGCCCCCAACAGGAGGGACGCCGCCTCGAGGAGCGTGCGTGGGGGACCTGAGGGCTGCGATGGGGGCAACGCTTCGGCGATGATCTGGGAACTCAGGAGTTGATCTTCATCGGTCTCCGCGAACTCGACCAGATCCTCGGCGAACGCATTGGCGACATCGGCGGCGCGTTCGGAGCCGTCCATGATGGAGGTGATCGTCACGTTCCCGGTGTCGAGTGCAACTTGCGCATCGATGGCACCGGCTACCTCCGACGGGTCCTCGCCGATCTCGGTGGCGACCTTTCGGATCGTGGGGGCCGCGGTCACGTACTCCACGTATGCCGGGACGACCACCCTCACTGTGTCGGCGCTGATCTCGGGAAGCGGAGCGAACGCGACGATGGCCTCACCCTTGTATTCGGCGGGGAGCGACTCGACGTAGAGGGTGGCGCCGACGAAGACGCCTAGGGCGATAGCGACGGCGAGCTTCCACCGCCACCGCAGAGCATCGAGTAATTCGGGAAGCCCGCTTTCCTCAGCCAGTTCGTCGCTCCTTAGTGACCATCCGGCGAATCATACGTGGCTGCGCTCAGCGAACCCCACCCGTCTGCAGGCGAGAGGCGGCAAGCAGCGCCCCGATGAGTGACCAGACGGCCAGATGGATGACCGTGTTCCGGAGGTTGTAGTCCACCAGTCCATGACCGACGACGGTAACCAAGCCGGCCGCGACGCCGGAGATAAGGATGCGGTCTCGGTTACGAGCCCATCTCCGGGCCGTCTGTATCGTCCGTCGCCCGGTAGCCGCGAGAGCAACCATGATGCCGATCACGATGAGCAGACCGGGAACCCCCGTCTCCGCGCCCCATGTGAAGAAGATGCTGTGGGCGTGCTCCGCGAATACGGTGGACGTCCCCGATGCAGAGCGAAGAGACGCTACGGGGAACGAACCCGGACCAACTCCGGTTATGGCGTTCTCCCTCATCTCCCGGAGGCCCTCTGCCCATATCTGGTCGCGCGCGTCGTAGGGGCTAAGAACGGTGAACGATCGCAAGCGAGCTTGCACCACCTGAACCTGCGGCGCATCGGGAGCGAAAGCTCCCAGCGCCGAGGCGACTATGACCGCGGGTATGCCGAAGCCCAACAGGAGACGCCGGAATTCCTGCACGGTCACCAGGAGGAACACGATCCCAAGAACGACCCCCACCCACGCCCCCCGGGATAACGAAAGGAGGAGCGCAGCCGAGATGAGTACGAGCGCGACGAGCGAGAGGATTCTCGCGCGTTTCGTCTTAGATCCTCCGAGCAAGCCGATCGCGGGGAACAAGGTCATGGCCGAGAACGCGCCCAGTTGGTTGGGGTCCGTGAACGCACCGTGTAGACGTCCCTCGGCGACGGCCCCCCCGAGGACGATCGTGATGTTGCCGACACTGGTCAGCGCCAGCGCCGCGATGAACGCGCCCACCGCGGTGATCCCTCCGAGGACCCTTCGAAGATCGTTCATGTTCCTGCAGACACCGATCACGACGGAGGCGAAGAGGAGGCCCCCGGTGAGCTGAAGGATCTGTCTGATGCCGAGATCGTGATCGATGGCCGACTCGAGGCACACGATCGACCACGCGATCAACGCGAGGGCCCACCACATCGGCCCCACCCAGGGGAGCATCGTCTGTCCCTGCCCCAGCCGGTGGAACGCGAGAAGGACGGCGACCGCGAGGACGAGAGCCTCGACGACCTCTAGCGGTGTACCAGGGAGAGCAAGGGTTCCCATCGGGAAAGCGGCGAAGACGGCGAGGACTCCCCACGTGGGCAGCCACAGAACGAGGAGGGAGAAGATGCCGGCAAGAGGCAGGCCGAGCATCAGCACGGGAGCCGCATCGCCGCCGTATTCAACCGCGATCGCAACCAACAGGAGCCCGAACAGCGCGGCGGCGAGACCGGCCCCCACGATGATCGCGGCGGGGGTTGCGGTGTGGATCATCCCGCGCGCGGAGAGGGCTCCTCGGGCGCCGGCGCTCACGTTGGGATCTCGTTCAGCGGTGCATCCTTCCCCTACAGTGTCCGACGTGAAGGTGTCGGTGGTGATCCCAACCCTAAGGCGACCTGTCGCGCTGGAGCGAACGCTGGAGAGCGTCATGGCGACGAACCCCGCGCCCAAGGAGATCTTGGTGGTCGACGGTGATGCGGAAGGCTCCGCACGTGCGGTGGTCGACAAGGTAGCCACGCGCACCGAAGGGATGCCGATCCGTTACCTGCGGTCGGAACCCGGCTTGACCCGTCAGAGAAACGTGGGTGTTCGAGAGGTGGACGGCGACCTGATCCTCTTCCTGGACGACGATGTCATCCTTCTCAGCACCGATTTCTTCGCGTTGCTGATGAAGGCCTACGAGGACGATTCGGTGGTTGGTGTCACCGGTCGCGTCATCGAGACCTCACCCAGGCGGTTCGGAGGCAAGGTGTCACTCCTGCGTAACCTGCTCCCCGGAGGAGGACGCGAGGGGACCTTCACCCGTTTCGGGTATCCCCGCCGGGTTCAGCAAGAAACGCAGGCGATGGACGTCGAGTTCATGCAGGGCTGTCTCATGAGCGCGCGCCGGCACCTGGTCGAGGAATTGAGGTTCGACGAAGAACTCCCCGGCTACGGTCTCGCAGAGGATGAGGACTTCTCCTATCGGTTATCCCGCAGAGGTCGGATCAGGTACGAACCGAGTATCTCTCTCCGCCACGAGAACACAGGGTTCACCTCTCACGATCAGCGCGCGTTCGGTCGCCTCGTGGTGACCAACCGCACGTATCTGTTCCGAAAGAACTTCCGCAGAACGCGGCTCGCTCGGCTGCAGTTCGGGATGCTCATCTGCATCCTCGTGGGTCATCGTCTGGTCAATCGCGAATGGTCGGGCGCGCGAGGCTTATTGGAAGGCGCCGCGGTGGCATGGCGGAACAAGTGATGACGGACGCCGTACGGGTGGCGTTCGTTTCCTCCCACGCGAAGCTCGGCGGCTCGGAGCGCTATCTGTCGCATCTACTCGAGGGGTTGGGGCCGGAGTGGATCGCCGAGGTTGTCGTCCTCGACGACGGACCATTCGTGGGCTCGGTCACCGCTCTCCTCGGCCGGCCCCCGCGGGTCGTCCCCACGGGCAGACGGGCCGGGTCGATCCTCGTGGGTGCGTGGCGGTTGCGCCGCGCTTTGTTCCGGCGCGAGACGCCGGATGTCGTCCATGCCAACGGCGTGAAGGCCGCGCTCGTCTGCGCGCTTGCTTCCATCGGCAGCAGGGTCCCCGTGATCTGGGTGAAGCACGATTTCAGTTGGGACGGACCGCTGGGACGAGCTATCGCGTCGAGGTGTCGCCTCGTGGTCGGCGTCAGCGCCTCGGTTCTCGAGGGTCTTCGCCTTCCACCGGCTAAGGCGCGGGTGGTCTACAGCGGTCTTCCCGAACGCGCCGACGGTCGACCGGACGCTCGAACTCGTGTCGCCCAGGTTCTCGGCGTGCCGCCCGAGCGCCCGCTCGTCCTGCTGGTCGGGCGACTTCATCCCGCGAAGGGACAGATCGAGTTGATCGAAACCGCTCCTGGGGTTCTGCGGCGGATACCCGACGCACTCTTCGTCCTGTTGGGCGGCAGCGACGACACCACGCCGGCCTACGGCGTCGGCGTGAAGGAGCGGGCCCGTGAACTGGATCTGGGAGAGGCGGTGACGTTCGTCGAGTACCGCGACGACGCCGATCGGTTCATCGAGGGCGCGGACGTGGTCGTGATCCCCAGCGTGCGCGATGACCGAGGGATGGGGCGGGAGGGGTTCTCGCTCGTCGGACTGGAGTCGATGATGACGGGGACGCCGATCGTGGCCTACGCCGATGGGGCGTTGCCCGAGATCCTCGGAGATTGCGCAGCGTTCGCCCCACCGGGCGACCGAGGCGCTCTCGGCGACGAGATCGTGACCCTACTGAAGGATGAGTCGCTGAGGGCGCGGCTCACCGAGTGCGGCAAGCAGCGCAGCCGGGGCACGTTCGGTTTCTCGGCCATGATCGATGCGTTGAAATGGTGTTACCGGGCGGCGGCCGATCGACGAGGTCGATGAGTGAGGGTACTCATCACCGATAGCGGTTACATCAGCGGGACGCTTGCCGCGGCTCGCAGCCTCCACGCCGCAGGATGGACGGTCGGCGTGGGTCTCCCCAGAGGACGGGGGTTCGTATCTCGCTCCCGCGCGGTCGCCCGCTCACACACGGTTCCGTCCCCCGAGTACGACCTAGACGGTTTCGTGCGCGGCCTCGATAACGCCATCAGGGACGGCGGTTACGAGGTGATCCTCCCGTCGGGTGACCTCGAGATGCTGGCCTTGTCCCAGGAACGCGACCGGATCAACGCGCGGGTTCCTTATGGACCTCACGAGGACGTCGTGCGGGCTCTCGACAAGCTCGATTCGACCGAGGCGGCGGCCGCGGCCGGCTTGAAGGTGCCCTGGACGCGCCTCGCCGATGCCGAGGGCCTGGCGACTATCGACGATGACCGCGAGGTCATCGTCAAAGCACGGCGCCATACCTTCCTCGATCGCGGAGAGGGCACCCTGTTCAAGGTAGCGACGGTATGTCGGGGGCCGGCCGAAGCCGCGGCGCGCGCTCGACTGATCGCGTCCGAGGGCGGCCAGGGTGTCGTCCAGGAGCGCGTTAACGGCCGCCTCGTGGCTCTCTCATTAGTGACCGATCGCGGATCGCGTGTCGTGGCGCATCACTACCAGGTGGCGGAAAGGTGCTGGCCCGAACCGGTCGGCGGGATGGCTCGGGGGTTCACCGCCGTGGTCGATGTGGACCTCGTCGCTCGGGCGGAGGCGCTCCTCGCCGAACTGCGATGGTCCGGGCTGGCGCAGCTTCAATTCTTGCTGGGGCCTGACGACGTTCCCTACTTCATCGATCTCAACGGCCGGATCTATGGCTCGATCGCGCTCGCGATCGGGTCGGGGATCGATCTCCCGTCGGTCTGGGCCTCGGTGGCTACGGAGCGGCCGCCCCTCGGTTCGGGCGAGGCGCGCCCCGGCGTGCGCTATCAGTGGTTCGAAGCAGACCTGAAGCGGGCGATCCTCGGCGGGCCGAGATCGTTGCCCTCGGCGATGCGAGACGCGTTCGCCTACTCCCGTGGAGCTACACATTCAGTATGGTCGCCGAAGGATCCGCTGCCCGCGATCGTCTACTCCGGCCAACTCACGCGCCGGCTCCTGCTTAAGAGCGTCACGAAAGAACCACCCGCCGGCGGATCCCCGCCATCTTGAGAGCGAGCCGCAGGGCGCCGTGACGAGGCGGCGCCGGCAAACGAGGTGCGGCATGAGGTCGCCAGGGGCCGGGGAGCCAGGCGAAGGCGAGGTCGTAACCGGCCGCCTCGACCGCGGCCATCTCACGTTCGGCGAAGAGCCCGAAGGGATAGGCGAAGGTCCGGCAGGGCTCGCCGGTTAGTTCCTCGATCGCGACCTTCGAGCGTTCTAGTTCCGTCCTCAGTTCATCCTCGGAAAGGCGCCGCAGGTCAGGATGCGTCATCGTGTGGGAGCCAAGCTCCATCCCCTCCGCATGCAGCTCGGCGGTCTCCGCGCGCGAGAGGAGGCGGCCGGCCTCTCCTTTGACATCGCGATGTTGCGTGCCCCACAAGCCGGGGCAGACGTAGAAGGTCGCACGTATCCCCGATCGCTTCAGCATCGGTAGAACCGTGGTCAATCCATCGCGCCAGCCATCATCGAAGGTAAGCACCGCGGTACGCGGCGCGGGAGGTATCGCGGGATCCAACTGTTCGGCGGTGGCGAATGTGTAGCCACTCCTCTGAAGCCACCGGATCTGGCTTTCGAGGTTCTTCGGGGACACGACCAGCGTGTTGGGGTCTGATGCGTCATCGACCTCTGCGACCCCGTGGTGTGCAAGCACGACGGGCGCGCGGAAGAGCTTCATCCTGCGCAGATTAGCCGCTCGGATAGGAGAGACGAGCCCGATATAGCTGTCGGTTCTCAAGGATGTGCCGATAAGTTGATGTGATGGTCGAGCAGCCCGGCGCGGGCGCAGGATCGCGCCGTATCGCTTTCAACGCAGCTCTCCAGGCCGTCGCCGAGGTCATCGGGAAGGTGGCGACCCTGGCGCTGACGGTGATCGCGGCGCGGGCCCTGTCGCAAGAGGACTTCGGCGCTTTCGTCTACGCGCTCGCGTTCGCGCCCCTGGTCGCCGTGCTGTGGTCGTGGGGATTGGGGACCCTGATGATCCAGGAGGCATCGGCGAGTCCTAAGGAACTGCCCCGTCTCTACGCGGAGTT
Source organism: Actinomycetota bacterium (assembly GCA_050694195.1). Lineage (GTDB taxonomy): Bacteria > Actinomycetota > CADDZG01 > CADDZG01 > WHSQ01 > JBOGXG01. The sequence goes on from JBOGXG010000238.1 coordinate 24,177, forward strand.
CATCACGCTGAGGCTCTGCCTAGCGGTTCCCGCCGTGATCATCTTCGGCGCGGTGGGGGCTCTCCTGCGTCCCGACACGGGATCTGCGGTGGTCTTGGTCGTCGTCTTGGTCGCGTGGGCGATCAATTCGTTCCGCGAAGCGAACGTGGCTGCCGGAGTCGCTCGCCAGGAGATGGTCGGCGTCACGAAGGCTCAGGTCGCCGACCGCCTCGCGACGGCCGCCCTGGGCATCGGCGTGCTCCTGATCGGCATGGGAGTGGTCGCCCTCGGCGTGGCGTTCCTGATCGGATCGCTCATCGGATACCTGGTCGCCCGCGGCGCGGTCCGCGACCTCGGGATCCACCTCGACCTCCGCAAGGTCGATCGCTCGAACCTTTTCCCGATGCTCAGGCGATCCTTCTACATAGGGATCGACACGATGGTCTCGCAATTCCTCTTCCGCGTCGACGCGGTGATCCTCTCCGCCATGAAGGGTGACGTGGCATTGGCCGCTTACTCCGTTGCCTACCGATTGCTCGAAACCGTCCTCTTCATAAGTTGGGCGATCGCGCGGGCGCTGTTCCCCTCGATGAGCGCCGGCGGCCCGGAGCGCGTACGGAGAGGCCTCGAGGAAGGAGTCGCCGCACTCGCGGTCCTCTACATCCCCTTCGGTGTGACCCTTTTCCTCGAGGCCGACCGCCTCATCCCCTTCCTCTTCGGCGAGGATTACGGTGCGTCCTCGGCGGAGGTGGCTCGCTGGCTCGCGCCGGCGCCGATCCTCTTCGGGATCTCCTACCTCGCCGGCTTTGGACTGCAGTCGCTCGCCCGGTCGCGCGATGTCTTCATCGCGAGCCTGTCCGCAGCGTTGTTCAACATCGCGCTGAACCTGATCCTGATACCGAGTCTCGCCGGAACGGGGGCGGCGATCGCGACCACGTCTGCCTACGCGCTCGAGTCCGTGGTCTCTCTGTGGATGCTCGCTCCGGACGTGGGTTGGCCCCATCTCGGGCGGCGCATGTTGGCACCGGTGATCGCCTCGGCGATCATGGCCGTCGTTCTCGCGCTGATGCCGGGTCATGTGCTCGTCACCGTCTCGGTGAGTGGGATCGTCTACCTGGCCTGCTGGTATCCACTGGCGCGCCGAACCGCGCCGGATCAGATCTCCGTCGTTTCCTCTCTCGTCCCCCGGAAGCTGAGGAAGTGATGCCGCGGCGACCCGAGGAGATCCCCTCCGATCTGTTGCGCGCGGCCGAGGGGGCCGCGGGGGAGACCCTCCAGATCGAGAGATACGTCCCGCGTCGCGACGTGTGGCGGGCGGCCGGTGAACGGGTGTTCGCGTTCGTCGCAGGAGGGGAACCCGGCCGGCGGCATCTCGTCAGAGACGCGGCGTTATACGCGTGGGCGGCGGGGGAGGGGATCCCCGTCCCCCAGGTCCTCACCCTCGTTCCGGAGGCCGGCTACATGATCGTCGAGCGCGTTCCGACGGATCCACCCCGGGGTCCCGTGTACGTCGATCGAAGCGCGAGCGTGGCCGTTCACCTCGCCCGCGCCACGCCGCCGGGGCCCGAGGTTCTTCGTGACGTGCCTCGGCGAGAGCCGAGGTCGGTGACGGCTCCTCTCCGGCTGGCTCGCATGAGGTCGATCCCTCTCGATAGGCGAGAGGTGGCATCTGTGAGGCGGCGGTTCGCCGCGCTCCCCACGACGTCCCTGGCGCACGGCGACTTCCACCACAACAACGTGCTCTTCGACTCAGGGAAAGCGCGCGTTCACGTCGTCGATCTGGAGTTCCTTGGGCCGGCGCCGGCAGGGCTGGACTGCGCAACGATGTGGGGGAGCCTGGTCCTCCCCGAGG
>JBOGXG010000239.1:0-1961 GCA_050694195.1 Actinomycetota bacterium
CGCTCTGCCGACTGAGCTAACGGGGCTTGAAAAACGGCTTCTGACCTGCTATTTCTGTCATTGTCACTCTCCACCGACCTGAGCACAACGCTCCTACAGCGTATAACTTTGGTAGGTGGAAGACCAACTCGGCAATAAGGATAAGCGATTGTCCAATGTCGGCACAGCCCTCCCGGGCGACCTGGTGACTCTGCTCCCCTCCTGGCGGCGCTCGCTCCGCGCATCCAACAAGTCCGAGCGCACGATCACCGGCTACCTCTCGGGAGCGACACAGTTCGGAGACTTCCTCTCACTGAAGGGCATGCCCACCGATGTCGCCGGCATCCATCGGGAACATGTCGAGTCATTTATTGAGCATGTGCTTTCGATCTACTCGTCAGCAACCGCGGCGACCCGATACCGGGATCTCCAGCAACTCTTCAAATGGCTACTCGAGGAGGGCGAGATCCAGACCTCCCCGATGGCGAAGATGCATCCGCCCAAGATCGGCCAAAAGGATGTGCCGGTCATCGACGACCGGGACATCAGGGCATTCCTCAAAGCATGCGACGGGCGTGAGTTCGAGGATCGACGGGATACGGCAATCGTTCGGATCTTCATCGACACCGGCGCCCGGTTGTCCGAGATCGCGAATGTGATGCTCACGCACGTTGATCTAGATGACGACGAGATCCACGTCCTAGGAAAGGGTCGCAAGCCACGGCTCCTCCCCCTCGGCACCAAGACGGTCAAGGCATTGGATCGGTACCTACGAACGCGAGCGCACCATCCATTTAGTGAACTGCCCTGGCTATGGCTGGGCTCCAAAGGACGGCTTACCGACTCAGGTATCGCGCAGATGGTGAAACGCCGTTCAAAGGATTGCGGGATCGACCCGCCGCTTCACCCCCATCAGTTCCGTCACACCTTCGCCCATCTATGGCTCTCGCACGGGGGCAACGAGCACGATCTCATGAAACTCGCCGGCTGGAGCTCATCGCAGATGCTGGCGCGCTACGCGGCGTCAGCAGCATCGGAACGAGCACGAGAGGCCCACAAGCGGCTGAGCCCTGGGGACAGATTTTAGGAAACTTTGCCTACAGCACTACAGCCTATTACTGACCCGGTTACGAGTCGGCTACCTCAAATGCGCCTGGTCGAGGGTCTGCACGGCGCCACCGAACATCGACCCCAGCGCGGTGAAGATCTTCACATCGCTGACGACCGAGTCACCCTCGAGGTCAAGCGCGTCGAGTGGGAGCGAGAAGACGATGCGCTCGCCGGTCGTGCCGAAGCCTCCCTTGAGGTCGGTGACTTTGGAGCAGAGCAGTTCTCCGCTGCAGTCGAACAGCCCGAATGCTGCTGTGGTCTCACCGTGGAGGCCGAGCCCGGTCGAGACGATCCTCACTTCATAGGGCTTGCCGTCGATATCGAACGACATGCCATAGACCAACCCAGCGGTGGCCGCGGCGAGAGCCGGAGTGCGGGGCATGGACTCGAGCTCGAGGACCGCATAAAGGTCGCCCAGGGTTGGACGTGAGGCGATCGATCCGCCGATCAGGTTCGCCCCTCGCGCGGTGACGGTTTCATCGACGTCGGCGAGCCTGTCGTTAAAGGTTAGGGGTGCGCTTGGCGGGATGCACACGCCCTCGATGCAGATCCGGTCCTCGGGAGGGGGTACGTCGGAAGTCCCGCCGAAGCCACCGATCCCCAACTCCGTTCCCAGGTCGCGCACGAAGTAGTCCCAGCCCCCCCGTCCGGATGCTCCAATGCTTGTCTCATTGGTGTCGCCGGCGACATGATCCGAACGAGTGCTCAGGAAGGTGACGTGACCGCGATCACTGACTCCACCGAATGAAGCGCCCCGGTTCTTGTAGAGGCCAAGACACTTGGAAAGGATGGTGTCATGGCCAAACCACGGAGGTACCCGCAAGAGCTGCGTGAGCGCGCGGTTCGGATGGTTGCAGAGATCGGAGAACGGG
>JBOGXG010000240.1:0-11606 GCA_050694195.1 Actinomycetota bacterium
GTTGACGGTCGCATCCCTACCGCACTCGTCCTCGAGCCGGAAGTGACCCTGCACGTCGGCGCGGCCCACTCTCTTGGTCGACTGGCCGGCGGCGACGTCCGGCTTCCCGACATCGACGCTCTTGACCGTCAGCCGGTAGGGGTTGCCGTTCACCGTGAAGGCCCACAGGAAGCGGAAGGCCTCGGGAGCGCTGCCGAGCGGCGGCATGTCGGCATGCGTCACCGTGAACTCGAGGTTCTTGCCGACGCGGGTGATCGTTCCGCCGGTCAGGTCGAAACCGCCGGGGATCGAGGTTCCGAGCCCCTGCCCGTTGTCGGCGTCTCCGGTCGCGTCCTCCCAGACGGTGACCGGCTTGGCGGCCTGCGCGCCGCCGGCGAACACCAGCAGCAGGGCCGCCAGTGCCAGGAACGAAATGAGTTTCTTCATCGGGAACTCCTTGGTAGCGTCCGCTTCCTTCTCTATCAAGGGTTCGCCCTCCGCCCCTCGACCTCCTCTGCCCCGGTAGGTATGGGCCCCCCGGCCGGCGGGAAAGGAACGGGTGATGACGCAGACCGGAACGGCCGCCGACCTGATCCCCGACCGGCCGTCGTTGACGAAGCTCAGGGCCGTCGCGGCCGGGTGTCAGGCGTGCGATCTGTGGAAGACGGGCACCCAAACGGTGTTCGGCGAGGGGCCGCGGAAGGCGGACGCCATGTTCGTCGGGGAACAGCCGGGCGATCGAGAGGATCTCGCCGGCCGGCCGTTCGTCGGCCCCGCCGGGAGGCTCCTCGACGACGCGCTGGACCAGGCTCCACTCGATCGCGACAGGACGTACGTCACGAACGTCGTCAAGCATTTCAAATGGGAGGCACGCGGCAAGCGCCGGATCCACAAGAAGCCGAACGCGTCGGAGATCCGTGCATGCAGGCCGTGGCTCGAGGCCGAGTTGGAGGTGGTGAGGCCGGACATCCTCGTGTGCCTCGGAGCAACCGCGGCCCAGGCGCTCCTCGGCACGAACTTCAAGGTGACACAACACCGCGGAGAGATGGTCGAGTCGGAGTTCGCTCCGCTCGTCATGGCGACGATCCATCCGTCGGCGATCCTCCGCATGAAGGACCCCGAGCGAACCGAGGAGATGGCGGCTTTCGTCGCGGATCTCTCGGTGGCGGCGAAGGCGATAGGCGGTAAGTGAGCCGGAACCTTTCCCCCGGTGACCGCGTCTGTTGCTTCGTAGGCCACGCTATGGTGGCCCGGATTTGGAGACTCGCCACATCGGATCGCGGACGATACGACTCAAAGGCATAGCCGGCTTCCTCGTCTTCGCCCTCATAACGGGTGCCTGCTCCCTGGGATCGGACGACGACGCCCAAGACGCGCGCGCGGAGGAAGTTTCCCCTCCGCAACTTCGCGGGGGTATCGAGAAGTTCCCAGAAGAGAAGCGCGTGACGACGCCGCCCGACGGTTGGTTCAACTCGGGTTGCGATCTCCCCTTCGAATACCTCCAACGCGTACGGCGCGGCACCTACGGGGATACGAGGGGGCCGGATCTCCTGGTCGTGCCTCAGATCCCGCATTTCTTCGGTGCCTTCTCGACGACGAGCCATTCCGGTCCCTGGCCCTACGTCCAGCGCGTGCCACTCGTGTTCTACGGTCCCGGGTTCATCAGGGAGCAGGGGAAGCTCGAGGTCGATCGCGATGTAACCCTCGCCGATCTGGCGCCGACCCTCGCCGAACTCCTGGGCGTCGACTTCCCCCGGAGCCATGTCGGAAGATCGATCGACGGCGTTCTGCTGCCGGAGGAGGAACGGGACGGGACGCCCAAGATGGTGCTCCAGATCGTGTGGGACGGCGGCGGGTGGAACGTTCTGGAGACCTGGCCCGACGCGTGGCCCCACTACAAGGAGCTGATGGAGGGTGGTACCTCCGTCCAGAACGTCACGGTGGGCTCATCCCCGTCGGTGACGCCCGCGATCCACGCAACGATGGGGACCGGGACCTTCCCCAAACAGCACGGGATCGTCAACATCCCGATGCGCGGCGAATCCGGCGAGGTGGGGCAGTCGTTCCCGCTGGGGAATCCGAAGAATCTCGAGGTTCCGACGATCGCGGACCTCTACGATCCGAGCGTCGGCAATGCCGCATTGGTGGGGATGATGGCCTACCGGTTCTTCCACCTCGGGATGATGGGGCACGGCGCCTACCTCGAGGGTGGCGACAACGACTACGCCATACTTGCCACCACGTTACCGGGGCAACTCAGGACGAACACCGATTACTTCCAGATGCCGTCCTACCTGCAAGAGGTCGGTGGCTTCCAGCGAGATATCAGATGGACCGATGCAGAGGACGGCGAGGTCGATAACGAATGGCGCGGGGAGCCGCTGGATATCAAGCAGACACGGAGACACAGTCCGGTCTGGGTCCGGTATCAAACGAGACTCCTGAAGAAACTCTTCCGCGAAGAGGGTTTCGGGCAGGATGAGGTGACAGATCTCTTCTTCACGAACTTCAAACAGATCGACGACGTCGGTCACGTCTGGAACATGCTCGATCCCGCGATGGAAAGCGTGATCAAGGCGTCCGACGACTCCGTGAAGGACCTCACCTCGTTCCTCGACGAGAACGTCGGGCGGGGCGAATGGGTACTCGTCATGACCGCAGACCACGGGCAGGCGCCGGATCCTCAAGCGGTGGGCTCGTGGCCCATCCAGATGTCCGAGCTGACGAAGGACGTCGCAGAGCATTTCGGGATGACTTACGACGAGATGTTCCAGGACCAGCAGGCCACCGGTTTCTACCTTCGCACCGATACCCTCGCAGCGAACGGCGTCACGATGGAAGAGATCGCCGATTTCGTCATCAACTACAGACTGCGCGACAACATCAAGAGCGACCAGACTCCTCCCGACCAGTACCGCGATCGCGGCGACGAAACCTTGTTCGCCGCCGCCTTTCCCGCGACCAAGCTCCCGACGATCTGGGGCTGCGCGCTGGACAAGCAAGCCGCCGGATGAGGCCGCGCGCGACCCGGGCGGCGGCCCTCGCCTGCGCGGTTCTAGCAGCGTGCACCGGAGCGAGCGATCCCGAACCGGGGCGGCAGGGAGGCGGCGGATCATCCGAAGGGCGTCCGAACGTCCTCATCTTCCTGACCGACGATCAGCGCGAGCGCGGCACCCTCGAGGTCATGCCGAAGATGCTTCGCTGGTTCGGCGAAGGAGGAACGCGCTTCACCGAGGCTTATGCCACGACACCACTGTGTTGTCCCTACCGGGCCACGATGTTCAGCGGCCGCTACGCGCACAACCACGGGGTCACACGCAACCAATTGTCGAAGGAACTGGATCAGAGCGGGACCGTCCAGCGATACTTGAGAGACGAGGGCTATACCACCGCGGTCGTCGGGAAGTTCCTCAACAACTGGCCGATCAACGACGATCCCCCGAACTTCGACAGATGGGCGATGTACAAGTCCGGGGCGAACGAACGGGGGAACGTCTACAACCGAGCCGAATTCAACCTCGACGGCGAGGTACGTCGGGTCGAGGAGTACAACACCGACTTCATCGCTGAAAGGGCCGTCGGGCTGCTGGAGGACTTCGAGGCGGACGACCGGGCCCCCTGGCTGATGTTCATCGCTCCCTACGCGCCGCACACCCCATTCGACGCCGGCCCCAAGTACAACGGCGCCGAGGTGCCTCCTCTAGAACGAAGCCCGGCAACCGAGGAGGCGGATCGCACCGACAAACCGTCCTTCGTCACGAACGAACCCCCGGTGGAGACGTCGGCCGTCGAGAGGCTGCGCGCCAAGCAGCTCCGGACGCTGTACGCCGTCGACGACCTCGTCGATGCCGTGATGACCAAGACCGAAGAGCTCGAGGAAGACAACACCCTGGCGTTCTACGCATCGGACGGCGGCTACCTCTGGGGCGAGCACGGGCTCATGAAGAAGAAGCTCGCCTACTCGGACTCGATCAGCATCCCGCTCTTGATGCGCTGGCCCGGCGAGGTCGCCGAGGATGAGAAGGATGCGCGGATCGTCGCCAACGTCGATCTGGCACCGACGATCCTCGAGGCCGCCGGCGCCGAGCCGGAGCTCGTCTACCCGATGGACGGGCGGTCACTACTCACCGGCGGTCGCCGGGACCACATCCTCAGCGAGCATTTCCCCGGGCTCACGACCGACATCAGCCACTGGGCAACGCTTCGCTCGCGCGACTATCAATACGTCGAGCACTACGACTCCGAAGGCAAGGTCGCGTTCCGCGAGTACTACGACCTCGTCGAGGATCCCTGGCAACTGGTGAACGTCCTCGGCGACGACGACCCGGCCAACGATCCCGACGCCGGGACCCTCGAGGAACTGGCCGCCGAACTGACGAGAGCCCGGCGCTGCGAGGGGACCGACTGCCCCTAGGTTTTCTTCCGCAGAATCACTGCGCTATGTGCACACTTCCTGCACCAAAAAAGCTAGAGGGTCTCGAGGAACCTTCTGATCGCGTCCCGCACCTCCTCGGACGCCCATAACCTCGCGGCGGCGGCGTCGTTCTCGACCCGGTAGCTCTCGATCCGGGCGATGACCGGTCCCCGCATCGCGATCTTGTTGAGCCGGTAGACGTCGATGGGGATCCGTGCCAACCTCTCGGCGGCCTCGGTGGCGGCGTCCATCAGCCGGGAGGGCGACACGACCGCGTCTACGAGCCCTCTGTCGAGAGCATCGTCCACCCCGTAGTTCCGCCCGGATAGGACGACCTCCTCGAAACGGGGGCCGGTTACGTGGCGCACGATCTCCAGTGCGTCGGCCGGGAAGGGAACGCCGACGCGCAACTCGGCGAAGCCGATCTTCACCCCATCCTCCACCGCGATGCGATGGTCGCACGCACATGCGATCACCGCTCCGCCGGCGATCGCATGCCCGTTGACGGCCGCCACCAAGGGTCGCGGGAAGGTGAAGATCGATCTGAACGTCTCTGCGAGATGAGGTATCGCGCGCCGGATGTAACTCTCGCCCTCTTGCAAGACGCGCAGGAGATCGGCACCGGCCGAGAAGACGGAGCCGCTTCCGGTCAGGATCGCGGCTCGTGGAGCGGCCGCTTCCACCTCGCCCAAGCACCGTGGGAACGCCTCGAGCAACTCCAGGTCGAGCGCGTTCACGGGAGGGTGATCGATCGTGATCACGGCGATGCCGTCGTCGAGTTCCCACTCCAGCATCTGCGAACCCTAAGCCTGCGGGGCGGTTCGGACCTCCACCATCTCCGACTCGATGACCTCATGCCTCTTCACGTAGGTCGACCCGATCGCTTGCATCACGGCCGCTGCCGGCAGAGCGAGGAGTGCACCGATACCGCCGGCCAGCGACGCGCCGACGATAACCGTGCCGAAGGCGACGGCCGGGTGGAGCGACATGGTCTTCGCGGTGATCCGGGGCGAGATGAAGTAGTTCTCCACCTGCTGGTAGACGACGATGTAGATAAGCGTAAGCAGGCCCTTCGAAGGTGAATCCAGGAGCGCGATGAAGACCGGAAGCGCGCCACCGATGTACGTGCCGATCGTGGGAACGAACTGCGAGGTGACACCCATGAAGATCCCCAGCGCGAGCTGATAACGGACTCCGACGATGCTGAGGAAGATCGTCATGAGTGTGGCGGACAATCCCGCAAGGAGGGCCCTCGAGTAGAGATATCCCCCGGTTTTCTCGATCGCTATCTCCCATCCCTCGAGCACGGCGCGCTGCTTGTCCGGTGGCAACAGCGAGCAGATCGACCGTCGGACGCGCGGCCCGTCGGCGGTCAGGTAGAACGCGAAGAGCAGCATCGTGAAGAAGTTGAAGAGCAGACCGATCGCAGATACCGAGAGGGCGAACGCTCTTCCTGCTATGTCTGTTGCGGTCTGTCGCAGAGGTCCCCCTTCATCGGCAAGGCGATCCTGCAAGCCCTCGGTCTCGAGGTCGATGTCGAACGTGTCGTTGGCCCAGGTGGCCGCCTCCTCGACCAGCTCGGGAGCCTGTTCGACCAACTCCGCAACCTGATCGACGACCAATCTCCCGATGACGAACAGCATCAGCAACGAGAGGAACCCGACCACTGCGAACACGAAACCGGTGGCGGCCCCCCGCCGCCAGCCTCGGCGCGCCAGGTAACTGACGGCGGGCTCCAGTGCGAACGACACGAAGAGAGCGACGAGCAGGATCACGAAGAGGTTCCTCAGGCGGTTGAACAGCCACAGCCCAGCGATCAACCCGAACGTCAGGAAGATGAACCTGTAGATCGCGCGGTAAACCCATCGGTGGTCGTCGGCGTCCGCCCCGGGACCCGGCCCGAACCCTCGCCCGGCGGCGGCCTCCGACTCGGCGTGAAGAGCGCTCGGTTCCCCGGGGTCCCGTGCCGGCGGTTCCTCGACGGGTCTCTCGCCCCTGCCTCGCCCTTCCTCCATCGGTCCCTCTCTCCTCGAGTCTCCTTACGGGAACTCTCGCACGGAAAGGGGTCCGTCTCTAGGTCTTCGCGTCCCCGGGAGGTGCCGTTTCGCTCGACCTCGAGCCGGTCATGAGACGCGTCATGGTGGGAGCCGCGAATCGGACGCACACCGGCCCCCCCACCGCGAGGACGAGGACGTAGGCGATCGCGACGGGCCCGAAGTCGGCGTCGACTCCCGCCGCGATACCCACCCCGGCGATAACGAGCGAGAACTCGCCGCGCGGGATCAATGTCAGCCCCGCGCGTACGCGTCCTTTCGGACCGATGCCCGCCCACCCGGCCCCTACCCAGCCCGTCGAGAATTTCGTTATCGCGCCGACGGCCGCGAGGACGAGGGCAACCGGAAGCGCGTCCGGCAGAGATCCCGGCTCGATGCTGAGACCTATGAACGCGAAGAAGAGCGCCGCGAAGAGATCGCGGAGCGGAGCCAGCAACTGGCGAGCCCCCTGCGCGGCCGGCCCCGACAGGATGATCCCCACGAGCAGCGCCGCCACTGCCGCCGATACCTGCAGACGTTCCGCGAGACCCGCGGTGAGGATCGTGATGCCGAGGATCGTGAGGAGAAGGGCTTCGTCCGAGTGACTGAACACGATCCTGCTGAGGCCGACGTCGATCTTCAAGGCGAGAGCAAGGAGCAGTGCCACGCCGGCGAGCGACCCGGCGATCGCGAGGACGCTCGCCAGCGCGCTACCGCTCGCCAGGAGGCCGGCGACGACCGGTAGATAGACCGCCATCGCGAGATCCTCGATAACGAGCAGAGAGAGGATCGTAGGTGTCTCCCGGTTACCCGCCCTCCGGAAATCGTGCACGAGCTTCGCGACGATCCCCGAGGAGGTCACGTACGTCACACCACCCAGGAGGAGGGCGGTGTTCAGGTCCCAGTCGAGGAGCAGCCCGACGATAAGGCCGGGTGTGAAGTTCAGAACGAAGTCGAGGATCCCCGTCGAGGTTCGGGAACGAACAGTAGTGATCAACTCCTGCGCCGAGTACTCCAGGCCCAAGAGGAAGAGCAGCAGGATCAGACCGATCTGCGCGCCGATCTCGATGAACTCCTCGGCTACGACGAGCGGGAAGATCCCGCCCTCACCGAACGCGAGACCGGCCAGAAGATAAAGAGGGATCGTCGGTACGCCCAAGCGCCCCGCCGCTCGAGCCAGCACCGCGAGCCCGACGACAACCGCACCGAGCTCGATCAGGACATTCGCCGAATGCAACGCTTACCCGTTATGCAATAGCTCGACGACGATCTCGATGCCTCGCGCGGTTCCTACGACAACCAGGTAGTCCCCCGCCTGAAGGACGAAATCCGGTTCGGGGGCCGCGAAGGGCTCCTCGCCCCGCAAGACGGCCACTATCGAGACCCCGGTACGCGAGCGGACCTGGGCGTCGGCGATCGTCTTGCCGGCGAAGGGGGAGTCGCTTCGGACCGGCAGCCAGTCGATCGCCAGGCCCTCTACACGCTGTTGCAACTCCGCCAAGGCTTCGGTGACCCGGGAACCGCCGAGTAACTCGGCCAGCGTGCGCGCGTCCTGCTCCCCGAGTTTCAGGATGCTGCGAGAAGCATCGGGATCCTCCTGATCTCCAACGATGATCTCCCTGGTTCCCGAGCGATGCGAGATAACTCCGACCCGGTATCTCGACTTCGTGACGAATTCGTGCATCACCCCGACACCGGGGAGATGCACCTCATTGATGTCGGTCATCAAGACTCCCTTGCCTCGGCTCGAGATCCCACCATAGCGACTCCGGATCGCGCCACGGCCGGCGTGGGATGCTCAACGTCGTGCAAGCCGCCCACCCGCCCCGCGCGACCGTCCCGCTCGCGCTACTCGCGATCGTTCTGGTTCTCGGCATGACGACGTGGTTCTCGGCATCCGCCGTCGTCCCGCAGCTGCGAGAGGAATGGGGCCTTTCGACCGGAACATCCGCTTGGATCACGATCGCGGTACAACTCGGCTTCGTCGCCGGTGCTCTGCTCTCGAGCGCTCTCAACCTCGCCGACATCGTGCCCGCGCGCGGCATGATCCTCGTGGGCGCCGCCGGTGCCGCGGCCGCGAACCTGGGCTTGCTCGAAGCCGGTGGACCGGCGATCGCGATCCCGCTCCGATTCCTCACGGGTTTCTTCATCGCCGGTGTCTATCCCCCGGCCCTCAAGCTCATGGCGACCTGGTTCCAGCGCGGGCGCGGGACAGCCCTCGGGATCCTCGTCGGAGCGCTGACGCTGGGGACCGCGGTCCCCCACCTCGTGAACGGCCTCGGCGGCCTCGACTGGCGAACGGTCGTGATCGCGACGTCGGCCCTGTCTCTCGCCGGGGGTGCTCTTTCGCTCACGGTGAGAGACGGGCCGTTCCCGTTCCCCCGCGCGGTATTCGACCCTCGCCAGATCCGACGATCGCTGTCGAACCGCGGAGTGCGGCTCGCATCTCTCGGTTACTTCGGCCACATGTGGGAGCTGTACGCGATGTGGGCGTGGTTCGTCGTCTTCTTCGCCGATACCGGGTCGCCGTCCGGAACGACGGCCCCGTACGCGACCTTCGCCGTCATCGGCATCGGCGCCATCGGTTGCTGGGTCGGTGGCCTGCTCGGCGACCGCTGGGGACGGACGAACACGACGATCACGATGATGGCCGTCTCAGGAGCCTGCGCGACGACGATAGGACTGCTGATCGACGCTCCGAGATGGGCCGTCCTCGTGGTCGGTCTGGTGTGGGGCTTCGCCGTCGTCGCCGATTCCGCGCAGTTCTCCACGATGGTCACCGAACTCGCCGACCAGGCCTACGTCGGGACGGCGCTGACGCTACAGCTCGCGATCGGGTTCACGCTCACGGTCGCCACGATCTGGCTGATCCCCCAGTTGGAGGACGGCTTCGGATGGCGGTGGGCGTTCGCCTTCCTCGCGCCGGGCCCGGCTCTCGGAGTCGTCGCGATGTTGCGTCTGAGATCACTCCCGGAATCCGCTCGGATAGCTCACGGCCTGGGGTGATCTCAACCCTGTGCTTATGCACAAGGGAGATACGGCCTTACCCGGCGGAACCTTCGTCATGAAGAAAAACATCGCCGTGCTCGCCGCCCTCGCCGTCGTGGCCGGGCTTTCCGTCCTGTCCCCCGCGCAGGCCGCTCCGGTCCCCGAGGGTGCCACCTGGACCCAGGTGTGGTTCCCATCCGGGGACGGGACGATGCTGCATGCGGACGTCTTCCTCCCCGCCGACCGGCGGGTGAACCAGCACCACCCGGTGATCCTCTCGATCGGCCCCTACTTCGGCACCAACGCGCTCAACGGGGACCCTTTGACCGAGAGCGGCCCCATCGATCGTTTCAGGGACATGGTGGAGGGCGGTCGGATCTTCGAGCGAGGCTACGCATACGTGCAGGTGGACTCGCGCGGCTTCGGCGGGAGCGACGGTTGCTACGACTACGGCGGTCGGTTGGAGCAACTCGACGCCGCCTCGGCGGTGGAATGGGCCGCAGCCCAGGACTGGTCGAACGGGAACGTCGGCATGTGGGGCAAGAGCTACGACGCCTGGACGCAAGTCATGGCCCTGGCCCACAAGCCCGAAGGGCTCGAAGCCGCGGTGGTGCAGGCCCCCATCGACGACCGCTACAACATCGCGTTCATGAACGGCATCCATTACGACTCCGGGTGGTACGCGACGCCGGCGCTCTACGGCGGTTACGACCTCGCTCCGGCGAGTCTCAATGATTCCCCGCCCGAGGAGTTCCTCTACCCCGCGTCGGGGACGCTGACCGATCCGTCCTGCTATGCGAAGCACCCGGTGTACTCGGGAGTGATGTACGACCGGCAGGATCCCTACTGGCAGGAGGGAGAGATCTCGGGCAAAGCGCGTCGCGCGAAGATCCCGGTCCTCTGGTCGCACGGGTTCAACGACGCCAACACGAAACCGAACAACTTCCTCAACACGTGGGTCGGGTACCGGGGTGAACACCGCGGCTGGTTCGGTCAATGGGACCACGTGCGCGGCAACGAGTCCGAACTGGTCGGGCGGGAGGGGTTCCTCGAGGAAGCCATGGCGTTCTTCGACCACCATCTGAAGGGGAAACCGGCCCCCGTATATCCCGCCGCGGTCGAAGTTCAGGACGGCGAGGGTCTGTGGCGCACCGAGGAGTCGTGGCCTCCCGCAGACGCCGACTACGATGCCGGCTCACTTCCGATCGCGCCGGGTTCCTACACCGACGACGGCAGCAACAGCGCCGGCGGGAGCAACGGGGGCCAGGGAACGTGGACCTTCACGCAGCCCGCTCCCTACGACATCCGCTTCGCCGGGACCCCCATCCTGGACGTCGATGTCACGACCTCGGTGCCGAACGCGAACCTCGTTGCGCTCCTCTACGACGTCGATCCCGAGGGCCTCGCCCACTACGTGTCGCGAGGTTCGTACCTCCTCGAGACCGGCGGGCGGACGACGTTCGAGCTGTATCCGCAGGACTGGATCCTGAGGCAAGGTCATCGCTTCGGGGTGCTCATCGCGAGCACCGACAGCTCCTGGTTCAACGTGATTCCGACCCAGAGCACGGTGGAGGTGACCGGTGGTGAGCTGGAGCTCCCCTTCCTCCGCTATCTGCGGACGCCGAACCTCGCCGGTGGCCCCGCCGCCGCCCAGGAGGACGTTCCCACTCTCACCGTCGCACCGGAAACGATCGCCGGCGCCACCGTCGATGCCGAGTTCCCGCCGGCGATGGAGCCGAGCCCCGCGCCAGAGCCCGATGATGATGATGATGACGACGACGCCGACGATGACGATGACGACGACGGGCCGGGGAACGGCAATGGCAATGGCAACGGCAACGGGCACGGCAACGGCCCGCCCGAGGATGACGAGGACGACTGAGGGCTCGAGCCCTACTTCTTCTTCTTGCCCGGGACCTTGTAAGTCTTCGTGATCACGAGCTCGTCGAGCGGCATGTTCCCCTGAGAGAAGAACGCCGAGGGGATGGCCCATACCCCGCTGAAGTTCGAGCCCGTCTGCGTCCCGTTGGCGATCTTGGAGCCGGGCTTGGCGCCCAGCAGCTCCAGCGGAACCGGGACGGTGATCATCGCGTTCTCGGTGTCGAACGTGGCGGTGACGCTGCCGATCCGCACGCCGACCACCTGGCCGCCGGCCGATCCGCCGACGAGGATCTCGCCGGTCGTCGCGCGGG
>JBOGXG010000241.1:0-8053 GCA_050694195.1 Actinomycetota bacterium
TCAGCGCTAGAATCGCTACTAGGAATCAGAGGCGATCCTTGAAGACTGACGGTCAAGACCCCGCAATGCGTGAGGAGTATGACTTCAGCGGTGGCGTTAGAGGTAAGTACGCCGATCGTTTCGCCGAAGGTTCAAACGTTGTGGTGCTCGATCCAGACGTGGCTGCGGAATTCAAGACACGCAAAGCCGTCAACGACGCGCTCCGTGCCCAGCTAAAGAACGGACGCCGCGTCTCTGGAGACGACAGCTAGGAAGGATCATGGGGAAAGCCCCATCTCTGACGACCTCAGAGACCCGGCGCCTATCCACGCACTCGGATGATCCGAGTTGACTCGCGATTGGTATCGGAGCTCTTCCACCGCAGCCGGAATCGGCCGCACGACCCCGGAGTGAGGTCGAACCTCAATCTCGTCGTAAGGCCATGAAGTTGACCTGGTTCGAGTTGGGGTGACTTGAGGGTGCGGCCCGCGTTCTCGGCGATCTATCGCCATGCCGTGCAGCGGAAGAACCCGTCGGTGACGTCCTGCCACACCTGCGCTTCACCTGCCGACCGAGGTCGCAGCGCAGCGGAGCGAAACGACCGAGCGTCGGTTCTCGGGCGCGGCGAGCGGTTGCGCGGAGGAGTTCGCGGACCACGGCTGCGTCACAAGGAACGGCTGGCCTCGGCGCGCAGCGGCGCGCAGCAAGGTTGAATCTGGTTCACTCGGAGTCGCCGGACCAGGCTTCTCGCCCCTCGCGGAACGCGAGCCATGCGATCCCCAGGGCGGCAACGGGGTCGGCCCACCACCAACCGACGGTCGCGTTCAAGAGGAGTCCCGCCAGCAGGATGACCGACAGCCACGAACATAGGAACGTCTCGGCGGCGTCGGCCCGCAGAACCGCGCTGCCCATCTTCTCAGCGAGACGTTTCTTGGCCAACCCAAGGGTGGGCATGACGATGATTGAGACGATTGCCACACCGATTCCGATGGCCGACGTCTCCGGCTCGGCATTGGTAACGAGGTCTCGAACGGACTCGAACACGACGTAAGCCGCGAGCACGAAGAACGTGATCGCAATCAGCCGCAAGGCCCGGCGTTCTCTTTCCTCGTCGTGGGCACCACGCAGCTGCCAAATCACCACTGCGGCGGCGAATCCCTCGATGGATGAATCGAAGCCGAAACCGACGAGAGCGATGGAACCCGCAGCGATCCCTGTCCCGATCGCGACAACAGCTTCGATGACGTTCCAAGTGATGGTGAAGTACTCGAGCCGGAGAGCCTTACGAAGGTTCGGGATCAGCGCCGTTGCTACCGCCATCAGCGCCGCGTTCCGTAGCGGGGGCACATCTCGATGGCGTGGCCGTTGATCGCGAGCAGCTTCTCCGCAGCTCGGAGGACACCGACCACTTCTTTGCTGGCGATCGCATAGAAGGTCTGACGGCCTACCGGGCGGGCTGAAACCAGCCCACAATCCTTCAGACATGCGAGGTGGCCCGAGATGTTGCTCTGCGACCCGCCGATTTCTTCTATCAGATCGACAACCCGCTGCTCACCATCCAGGAGGCTCATGAGGATAGAGATCCTCGTTCGTTCCGAAAAGCCGTGGAAAAGAGCCGCGGCTACCTTGGCCCTCGATGCCGTCGTCGTGATCATCATCTCGCTTTCATCGGTCTATGCCGATGATATCGGTTCTACCCGATGATTGGATCCTCGATCTTTCGGCCGAAGGCCGTCCTGCCGACCGAGGTCGCAGCGCAGCGAAGCGAGAACGACCGAGCCGTCGGTTCGGTTTCGCAGCGTGCGGTTGCATAGAGGAGCGGCGGGCCTAACGTGCCCTTAGAAATAACGTCTGTCTGCGAAGGCTCGTCGAAGGAGTTCCCGCACCAGGACGCAACCAGAGGAACTCTCTCGGTCCGGCTAACGTCAAAGAACTAATGAGAGCCCCCCTGCTGCTGATTTCATGCATCCTTGTTGCTTCCGCGTGCACTGACGAGGCGCGGCGAGCCACCTCATCCCGGTTAAGTCCGTCTCCGGCGACCGAGGGGACAGCGGTAACGCCTGCGCAAGCCGAGATCTACGGAGCCGTCATCCGCCACCTTGTTATCCAAGACGACAATTTCGGACGAGGTGACGTTGATTCTAAAGTCGTCTACGTAATGGATGGGCCCAAGCATGACGCTGGCAGACCCAGGGGCGATGTCTTCGCCCGGCCGAATCGACCATTCACGGCAGATGTCCGTGCAGCGATCCAGGAGGACTTGAGCGGCGACCTCCCTCCATTGAGGTTCGTCCGTGACGGGACCGAAGCCCTGAGCGGAGCGCCCCGGTTAGGCGAGCTCCGTAATGGCGGAGTCCTGATCGTGCTGGGTCCGATCGAGAGGATCGAACGTCGTGTGCAGGTTTCGAATACCTTCTGGTGTGGCGGTAAGTGCTCGCAGTGGCTGACTTACGTTCTCCGCGAGAGAAACGGCCAATGGACAGTTACAGGCACTACGGGTCCTGTCGTCGGCTCCTGATCCTTCGGCCCGAGGTCGCAGCGCAGCGGAGCGAGAACGACCGAGCGTCGGTTCTCATGCGCAATGTTGTGTTGAGGTCGCCTCAGTTCGCCTCCGCGGGCTGGGTCTCGCAGCTGTGACATTCGAGCTCGAGCGTGACGTGTTCGATTCCGAAACGCTCATGCAGGAGCGCCTTCAGTTCGTCGGCTTGTAGCTGCGCGTCGTGTAGGGAGTCTTCGTTTTGGAGCAGCACATGAGCGGAAAGCGCCGGCACATCCGAAGCGAGGTTCCAGAGATGAACATGATGAACCTCTTTCACCCCCTCTTGAGAGCCCATCGCTTGCTCGACCTCAGCAAGCTTCAGGTGCTTGGGCGCCCCTTCCATCAGAACGTGGACCGTGTCGCGCATCAATCCCCAGGTTGCCCATAGAACGAGGATGGCAATGGCAACAGAGGCAAGCGGGTCAACCCAGCTGGCACCCCAGAGGATGACCGCTAGAGCTGCAACGATGACCGCCACAGATCCCGCTGCATCCGAGACCATATGGATGAATGCCCCGCGCATGTTGAGGCTCCGTCCCTGGGCGCGTCTGAGAATGACGGCGCTACCAAGATTGATGAGTAGCCCGATCAGTGCAACAGCTAACAAGCCGCCGCCTCGTACAGGCTCGGGGTCCAGTAGACGCCCGACGGCTTCGAAGCCGATCCAGCCAACCACGGCCAGCAATGTGACGCCGTTGGCCAAGGCTCCCAGAACCTCGGCCCTTTGGAAGCCGTACGTATGCTGCGCGGACGCGGCTCTAAGCATCAGCCGTTGTGCGTAAAGGGCGATCCCCAACCCGATGACATCCGACAACATGTGCGCGGCGTCGGCGAGAAGGGCCAGCGAGTTGAAGGCGATGCCTCCAATGACCTCGGCCACCATATAGGTGACATTCAGGACGAGAGCGATCCAAAGCGCACGTCGCTGAACGCTTCGGTGTCCGTGATGGTGCGCCGAGTCACCGGCTGGGAGATCGACCATGCCGACTATCGATTCAGGATTTCGATCAGCATTGAGGCAGCCGTGGGAATGCCGAGCAGCAGGATGATGATGGCCCGATTCCCCCAGTTCGCCGAGGGTTCGTCGTTAGCGCGTTCGCCGCGCGGCGATTGTCTGCTGGGATCCAATGCTTCCTTCACCCGTCCACTTTACGTGGCCCTCGCCACGAGCAAATCATCGGAGCTTGTTGCAGGAGACCTCATGACCGAGGCGGACAAGTTCCCGTCGCGCCAGGGCCTGAACCCTTCGGACAAGGGCCAGCCCCTCTTCGACCGTAGGGTTCCCGAGGAGGACGATCTCTAGGCGGTTCTCCGATCGGATCAAGCTCCTCGCCTCGGCCGGGCGCGCATCCCGGAGGTCGTTCATCAATTCGTGGAGTGGATTGTGGACCTTGATTGAATACGTGTCGTAGGCATTCGGAGCGCGCTTCCGAACCATTCGCCGGAGCTCACACAATCCCGGCATGATGTCGCCGACATCGGCGCTCGCCCCGTGATGAGCTGAAGGCTCCCGTGGGCTCGTCGGCACCGAGTTGCCGTTACCGTCGCACGTCACACCCACAAGGGCCAGCGTTACGAAGACCAGCACGCCCGGTGGATGCGCTGCGCGGAATCGCATGCTCACCGCGCGTCCTTTCTGCATGACGATTACGCTGCTGGTATGCGCAAATTGCTCCCGCTCCTGCTACTCGTGTTCCTTGCCTGTGGCTCAGATGACGCAGGCCGATCGCTCACGGGCGTGGTCATCGACATCGAGTCGAGCAGCCTGACCGAGATAGAGAGCTTCACCCTCAAGGACCTGGACAAGACCTACGAGATCTACATCGACCCCGGCCGCACATACGATTTCCCGCTCCCTCATCTAAGCGCCCATCGAGCAGGCGCCGACCCGGTCGCCGTCGAGGTCGAGGAACGAAATGGGCGGCTCGTAGCACTTGAGATCAGCGACGCGTGAGCTCGCGCAATTGCTCGGTCAGCTCCACGGCCCCCACCACACCTTCATACTTCGCCGCAACGCGGCCCTTCGCGTCGACCACGAAGACGTAGGGCTCACTCGGCAAGCCCCATGCCTCGCCGGCGGGCACGATCTCAGGCTTGCTCGGATCCACAGGTAGTTCATAGGGCTCGACGTGAACGAAATTGACATCCTTGAACTCTCGTGAGACGTCCTTCACCGTGTCGAGCGTGGGACCACAGACCTGCGAGGTGCAGAACTTCGGGGTCGCGAACACGATCACGAAGGGCGAGCTCTGATTCAGGGCATCCGCGATCGAGTACGCGTAGAAGCGAGGATCGGGATCGTTGTCGGTACTGATGCGCTCGATCTCCGTGGGCGTGTCACCCGTCGGGGTGTCAATCGACGGGGCCGCACCTCCCAACGGTGGCGTCGTCCCTTCTTGCGCAACATCGAGTGAGAGCGGAGTGGTCTGGTCGACGTTCTCGCCACGGACCTGTACGACCGCCTCGAAGGTCCCAGCCGATGGGAACGTCATGTTCGTGACGTAGACGCCGACAACAGGTTTGAGGCTCCACACGAAGTCCGTCCGAATGCCGCCGCCTGGCTCCCCGTCGGGACCTAGAGGGGCGACGACAACATCGATGTCGGGGTCGGCTGCCGGGGCATCGTTCTCGTCCAACAGTCCCAGGACGACTCGGTTGTCTCCCACTACGAGTTCTGAAGACACGAGAACGGGGGTCATCTTCTCGCCCGCGGGCGACCTGCCGGCGCTCGGAGGTGGCACCGGATCGGAGGAACATGCCACGCTCGCAAGGGTCGCTGCTATTAGGGCGGTCGCCACTTTCCCGAAGCTCCAATGCGCATTCCTTCGGTTGCGGCTCATTCTGCGGTCACCTCGATGGTGTTGAGGATGCGCGGTTCGAACTGCGTGTGATCGGCAGCCACGAATTCCACCGTGATCTCGTGGCTGCCTGGCTCGAGCGTCACCGGCGACTGCAGCGATGTCGGCATCGACAGCAACTCTCCGTCGACGAAGACGTGAATGTGGCCCTTGCGTGGGTCGGTACCGGTCGTGTCCTCGGTAAGGGTGGCACCGTCGAGCTCGACCTCGACGTCGAAGGCCTCGCTCGCGGGGACCGTGTCCCCGTCTTGCGGAAACGCGATCGTGACGGCAACGTCCGACGCAGCCTGGGTGGTGGAGGAACCTGCCGGTAGAAGGAAGGAAGCGATCACCAGTCCGAGTCCTGCGACGATCGCTCCTATGGGAAAGGCGGGCTTGACGTTTTCCTTACCCCGCATCATGAACCCGACGACAACGAGAGCAACCCCGAGCACCAGGATCTCGATCTCGGGGCCGCCGCTTCCTCCCAGAGCATGGGCTAATACCACCTTGACTAAGTCACCTCCCTGTTCACCATCATCCGCTCGCGCGCCGAAGCAGGAGCGCGACTGCTATCAAAGCGACCGTCCCGAGGCCTATGGGGATCCACGGGACCCCACCACCTTCGTCCCCGGTGTCGGGGGCGCCGACCCCCGAGTCTTCGGGTGCTTCTTCTGACTCCTCGCCATCGCCGTTGGTACCGCCACGCCGACCTCCCTCAGCTTGGTTGCAGCGCGGCTTTCCCTGCACCTTGAACTCGAAGTTGCCGCGGCTGGGGTGACCGTCCTCGGCCGACACGATGCGGTAGCTCACCGTCCAGTTGCCGGGCCTCGCGTCGCCGATCGCGATATCGACGACCTTCTCCTCCTGATCGAAACCCGTAGCCACATCATCGTTACAGCCGTCCTTGACCGTGAGCACACTCGCCGATCGCGATGGCGTTTCCGTGAAAGTGATCGATACCGTTTTGGGAACCTCTTCGACGGTTGACCCACCGGCGGGGGTCGTTTGAGCGAGGTCACCGTGAGCGAAAGCAGGCGCGGCCATCCATCCCACCACGAGCAGTGTCGCCGCGAATAGGCATAGCGATCGTGTGTGCAGTTGGACCTCCTTCCCGCTGGGGTAACGCCGGAGCCCGGAGGGGGAACCCGGGCCCCGGCGTACCAGGGCTCTACGCCTTGCGGCCCGACCGCATGAACGCCCCCGCACCGAGCAGCAGACCCAGCGCCCCGAGGACGAGCGCGACCCACACCATCGGGTCGGTGTCGGACTCGGGTTCCACTGCGGATGCCTCTGAGGCCGCGATGGCTCGGACGTCATCCTCGGTCATAGCCGGCGCTTCCTCGGTCTCGGCCTCTTCGGCCGGTGTCAGCTCGAGGTATGCCGCGGGGTTCTCCGTATCGCCCCATTCCTCGAGACTCGGGGGGATGTTCACCCAGCGGTTGGCGCCTTGCTGGCACTTCTGCACTACAGGGAAGTAGAGAACCTCTTCACCGGGAGCCGCGATGTTGAGGCTGAGCCCGAACTCCCGGAACTTGTGCTCGTCGAGCCCGGCGGGCTCGATGCTGGTGAACGTGATCTCGCCGGGAACCTCGGTCAGCTCTTCTCCTTCGGCCTCGATCGGCTCGTCAAGCTTTCGCATCTTGGTCTCGCTCGTCCACCCCGGTTCGTCCTCAGGCACCGCGCCGATGACCCCTTCGGGTATCTGGATCGCGATCTCGACGGTGTTGGGGCCATCGCTCTCACACCCGTGACCGACCCTGAAATAGGTGGTGGCGCGGCCCTCCTGGGGGCCAACGTTCGGATTGGCGGTGATATGGGCCCACGCCGGCGCGGCGGAAAACATCAGTGCCGCGACCGCGAGGGCGGTCGTGAAGATTCTTGCTCGCATGTGACCTCCGCTTGTTCTGTAGTCGATACGTTCGTCCGTCAAACTGACACGCACCATCCAAGCGGGGGTCCGCGAAGGCCCCTGCCCGTACGCATCACGGAGGTGCGGGGCCTTTCCGTAAGGCTGACGAGAGTCGTCGGGATCACAGAACCAGCCGAAGCGACTGACACTCCGCGGGTGACAAGTGCCTCGACCGCACCCGCGAGGGCCCCGAGCGCTACTGCCAGCAGCGCGGCCACCAACAGCTGGACCATGGTCCCTAGCGCGAAGAGCCCGATCCCGAGCGGGCCGCCGTCTGAGGTCATCCTTTCGATGAGCTCAAGGATCAGGAACGCGCAACACTGGCAGGCGGCCAGTCGGACCGCGAGATATCTGAAGGTATGCCCCCCCTTGGAAGAGGGAGATACAGCGCTGGTGAAGATGAGGCCGACGAGGCCCGCCATGATGGCCCCCGAAGCAAGGGCCGCAATGACATCCCAGTAGCGGTGGCCGGTTGATGCTAGGAGTTCAGCTCGTGCGTGGGGGTCGGGTGAAGCTGTCCAGTACGTGAGGGCATGCCCAGCGGCGGTGCCGAACGCGGCAAAGGCGCCCATGCGTACCCGACCCCAGAAACGCAACGGCGAGCTCCTCACCCGTTCACCGTGACCTTCACTTCAGCGGTCGAGTTCGTGAACTTGTCGATGCGCGCCTCGATCGACAGGGTCCAGTCACCGGGAATCGTGAGTTGGTGGCCCTGTACGACGAAGTGCCCGGGCGCCAGCTTCCTCCCGGTAGCAACGATCGGTCCGATGTCCTCGGCGGGCATCC
>JBOGXG010000242.1:0-9502 GCA_050694195.1 Actinomycetota bacterium
GGCGTGTGTGCCGACCGCGACGAGGCGGCGGCTCGCGAGCTCGCCGCCGAGCTCGGGTGGGCCGCCGGCTCGGTTGCCGACGCTCTGGGGTGCGATGTCGTCACGTTAGTCACGCCGGGCCACGAAACGCTCGTGGGGAAGGCGGACCTCCGGGCCGGCATGCATATCAACGCGCTGGGCGCCGATGGGCCGGGTAAGGCGGAGATGGAGGTCGATGCCGTGCTCGCATGCGAGATCTTCTGCGACGAATGGGAACAGGCGAGCCACGGCGGCGAGCTACATGGCGCGGTCGTTGCGGGCAGGCTTGGCCCCGACGACGTCAGGAACATCGGGGACGTCATCGCCGGGACGTCACGCGGTCGCTCGGGCGACGACGCGATCACGCTCTTCGACTCCACAGGGCTCGCGATCCAGGACCTCGCCATCGTGCTCGCGGTCCTCGTTGATCGATAACGGGGAACGGTAAAAGGGGGCCGGTCTCCCGGCCCCCTTTTACCTTCCGCCCGTGGTCTTAGAACTCGGTAACGACCTCGTCGTTGGCCGACTTCACAGGCTCGACGATGAGCGTGCGGTTCCCGATCACACCGGTAGCGGTCGACGGCATGGTGGACGCCGTGATCAGCTCGGCCTTGACCTCGATCGTGTGGATCCCGTGGCCGACGTTGAGGGCCATCCAGTTGAACCCGTTGGCGTTACGGGTCCGCATGAAGGTCCGGATGCTGTCCTGCTCGTCGTCCGCCCCGAGCGAAGTGGTGCGCTCGTAGAGGCGGTTGCAGAACACGACGCGCCCTGCGTCCGTGTCCTCCTGGGACACCGGCACCGGGATGCCGTCGACCTCGACCCAGAAGCGGAGGGTGCCCTCGGCGCTCTGCGTCTGGCTCCCCACGGTGGTGACGTCCGTGGTGATGGAGCACTCTGCGGTGACGCCGAGGATCAGGTCGGTCGGGTTGGCCGTCTTGACCTCCTCGGACAGGATCACAGTCTGGCTCCCGGCGGGGACGATCTCGGTGGACGAGCCGGCGGCCGATACCTTGTCGGCCGGCTCGTGGGAGGCGGTCGCCTGTCCGCCGATGACGAAGATCGACGCGGCGACGAACAGGGCTCCGACGAGCGCGCCGGGCTTGTGCACGTTTCTCAGCTTGGACATCGTTCCTCCTTGCTCGGATGCGGGGCACCATCGCCCCCTTCGGATGAGGGTTCTCATCGGGCGGGGTTCCACCCTCTGTGCAATCGCCCAATTTTTGTCAGGCGAGCGCACGGGGGCCGGGCGGCGGTTGAGGGCCTCTGACCTGCGCCCTTATACTCGTTCGGCCCCCGGTTCCTGGGGGCGACCCCTTGTTGTCTACAGTTAGGACCATCACGGAATGAGCGATCAGCAGGACGGGGCTGCGCAAGCTCCGGGCACCGGCGACGAGAGCACCATCCCCGACGGCCACGGCGGCGTGATCACCAGGACCGCCCCCTCCACGTCCGGCGAGACCTTCGCCGGCGGCACGATCGTCGAGAACGACATCGGCGAGTCGATGGAGGAGTTGATGGCCGCCATCGACGAGACGATCAAGCCGTTCGACGACGGCGACCTCATGAGCGGAACCGTCGTCAAGATCGACAAGGACGAGGTCTTGCTCGACATCGGCTACAAGTCGGAGGGTGTCATCCCCTCGCGCGAGCTCTCGATCCGCAACGACATCGATCCTTCCGAGGTCGTCTCGCTGGGCGACCAGATCGAGGCCCTCGTCCTTCAGAAGGAGGACAAGGACGGCAGGTTGATCCTCTCCAAGAAGCGCGCGCAGTACGAGCGCGCGTGGGGAAAGATCGAAGAGATCAAGGAGCGAGACGGAACGGTCACGGGAACCGTCATCGAGGTGGTCAAGGGTGGGCTCATCCTCGACATCGGTCTGCGTGGTTTCCTCCCGGCATCGCTCGTCGAGATGCGGCGCGTGCGCGACCTTCAGCCCTACGTCGGCCAGCAACTCGAGTGCCGGATCATCGAACTCGACAAGAACCGCAACAACGTCGTCTTATCCCGCCGGAAGTTCCTCGAGGAGTCGCAGGCCGAACAGCGCCAGGATTTCCTCACCTCCCTTCAGAAGGGAGAGGTGCGCAAGGGCGTGGTGTCCTCGATCGTCAACTTCGGTGCCTTCGTTGATCTCGGTGGCGTCGATGGACTCGTGCACGTCTCGGAGCTCTCGTGGAAACACGTGGACCATCCCAGCGAGGTCGTGGACGTTGGCCAGGAGGTCGAGGTCGAGGTGCTCGATGTCGATCTCGAGCGCGAGCGGGTGTCGCTGTCACTGAAGGCGACCCAGGAGGACCCCTGGCGTCAATTCGCGCGACGCCATTCCGTCGGCGATGTGATCGAGGGCCGTGTCACCAAGCTCGTGCCTTTCGGTGCGTTCGTCGAGGTCGACGACGCGATCGAGGGACTCGTGCACATCTCCGAACTGGCGGACCATCACGTCGAGCGCGCCGAAGACGAGGTCGGCGTACACGACCGCGTGGAAGTGAAGATCATCGACATCGATCTGGATCGACGTCGGATCAGCTTGTCGCGCAAGCAGGCGATGGCTCCGACCGACGAGACCGGCGCACCCGTGGGCGGCACGACCGCGGTCGCGATCGAGGATGCAGGCGACGTCGATGAGGCCGCGCCGGTGTCCGAGATGGAACTCGAGACGGAAACCGAGGCGGAGGCGGGCATGGAACTCGAAGCCGAGCCCGAGCCCTCCGACGAGGCGGTTGCCGCGTCCGGCGTGACGGCTCCGGCCGAGGCGGTGGAGGAACCGGCTGCCCCCGACGTGGAGGCCGAGGAGATCGCCGCCGCGGAAACCGCGGCCCCCGTAACCGAGGAAGAAGCCCCCGCCCCCGAGGCGGACGCGTCCGAGGACGCTGCGGAGGAGGAAGGCGACGACTCGATCGAGTCGATCGTCAAAGATCTGAAGCGCCAGAGCGGCCAGAGTTAGCTCGCCCGTCCGGGAATGATCGTCGCCGGCCTAACCGGGGGGATCGGGTCCGGTAAGTCGACCTTCGCGAAGCTTCTCGAGGAGCGAGGAGCCGAAGTGATCGACGCGGACGAACTGGGGCGGACCGCTTTGAGTCCGGGTCGCCCGGGGTGGCATTCCGTGATTGACACCTTCGGTGACGAGCTACTGGTGCCGGGAACGATGGAGATCGACCGAGGGCTTCTTGCCTCGATGGTGTTCTCGGACTCCGCCAAGCTCGCGGCACTGAACGCGATCGTCCATCCGATCATCATGTCGGGGATCGCAGACACGCTCGAGGTCCTCGCCGGCACGGACATGATCGTGATCATCGATGCAGCGCTTCTCATCGAAACCGGGCTGGCCGACCGGGTCGATGTCGTCATCGTCGTGCTCGCCGCAGACGACATCCGCAGCGCAAGGCTGCGGGCCGAGCGCGGGATGTCGCAGAAGGACATCGAGGGCCGGATCGCCGCGCAGCTACCGGCGTCCCGGCTGCTGGAGAGGGCCGATGTCGTCGTGAACAACGACGGCTCCCTCGAAGAGCTGAGCCGCGAGGCCGACCGGGTCTACGCCGAACTCGAGAAACGTCGAGGGCGCTGATCGAACGGAGGAGGTCCGGCGTGACGATAGAGATCGTCTTCTTCGACGCGGGGGAGACGCTCATCCATCCCCATCCTTCGTTCCCGGAGCTCTTCGTCCGGGTATGTGGAGCCAACGGCTTCGAGGTCGATGTGTCCGACGTGGAGGAGGTGCAACAGCGCCTCGCTCCTCACCTCGTCGAGTTGGCACAAGAGACGGGCATCGAGAAGCCGTCGCTGGATGCGAACGACTCATTGATCTTCTGGAGCCATCTCTACCGTCGTCTGCTCGGCGAGTTGGGGATCGAGGACGACAGCCTGGTCGGGGAGATGTATTCCACCTTCTCCAGCTCCTCCTCGTACAGGTTGTTCGACGACGCGCTACCCGCGCTCACCGAGCTGAAGACCGCCGGCTACCGCCTCGGGCTGATCTCGAACTTCGAGCAATGGCTCG
The DNA here is from genome assembly GCA_050694195.1 of Actinomycetota bacterium. Taxonomy (GTDB): domain Bacteria; phylum Actinomycetota; class CADDZG01; order CADDZG01; family WHSQ01; genus JBOGXG01. Next base: position 4,017 of record JBOGXG010000242.1, read on the forward strand.
AGGAGATGCTGGTGGAGCTCGAGGTGGGGCACATCTTCGAGACCTCGATCATCTCCGGAGTGGAAGGTCTGGAGAAGCCGGATCCGGAGATCTACAGGCGCGCTCTCGAGCACGCCCGCGTTGCTCCCGAGGGGGCCGTGCACGTGGGCGATTCCCCGAAGTTGGACGTCGAGCCGGCCCGCTCCGTGGGTATGAGGGCGGTGCTGCTCGATCGCTACGACAGGTACGGGGACCTCGCCGGGCCGCGTGTCCGGTCGCTGAGCGAGCTGGGCTCGCTCATCGGGTCGCTGTGACCGACTTGCCTGCCTTGGTTGCGCTTTCTGCGTAAATCGCGGTTCAGGTCTTGTGTCACCCAGAGCCGTTTCATAGATTGCACATCTCAGTCGGAGCGGCGCACGACGCGCCTGGTAGATCTGAAAGGAAACCCATGAAGGCGAAGGGATTCATCGCGGGCGCGATCGCGGCCGCATTCGTAAGCGGGGCACTGGCGACCGGTGTCCAGGCGTCCCCCATCGCGTCGGGGACGGAGCAGGTCGCGCTGACCAGCGGCGCGAAGTACGACCGCAACCCGGTGATCCTCGAGGACGGGACGACGACCGACCAGTTCTTCGCCCGCTCGCAGGACGACTGCGACCGCATCGCCGGATGCAGTGCCGACAACTCGAACTACGACCTCTACTACATGACCTCCGCTGACAGAGGGCGCACCTGGAGCGAGCCGGTCCTGATGGCCGTCAACCCCGGTCCCGGGAGCTCGGCCTTCCGCGGCCGTACGATCTCGGCCACCCGCACCGACGACGGCACCGTCTGGGTGTTCTGGACGAGCGGCGGCAACGGAAGCGACATCCACTACTTCGAGAAGCCGGCCGGCCAGCCGTTCCCCAGCGCGCCGACCGGTACGCTCTCCGGGAACTTCTACTACAACGCAGAGGTCGTCTCGAAGGGCAACACCATCTTCATGTACGCCGAGGATTCGTCCGACGGCAACACCTACGTCCAGACCTTCGACGGAACCACGTTCTCGCCCCGTCAGGTTGCGCTCTCGAACGCGTCGATCCCCAAGGTGATCGTCGACAACAAGGGAGTGTTCCGGATGGCATCGGTGACGGCCTACACCTGGCCCGATGTGGATGTGCGGGTTGCGTCGTCGACGGACGGCATCACCTGGGGTGCGCCGCAGGTCGTCGTGGATGGCGACGGAACGATCACGAACTGGGATGCCAGCCTGGCCCAGGGTGCCGACAAGAGCTACCACGTCGTGTGGGCACCCGACCAGAACGACGGTAGCCAGCGGATCGAGACGATCTCGAGCAAGGACTTCTCGACCTGGTCGAACCGGCAGGTGCTCACGACCGGCACCGACGGCACCAACAACTACTGGGAGTACTGGCCGGAGGCGGCCGCGCTGCAGGGCAACTTCCTGCAGGTGTACTTCACCTCCGAGCGGCCGACGATGGACGACCCGAACGGCGGGACGGCTCACATCTACCGCATGGAGATCAAGGCGTAACCGAACCTCGACCGATGCAGAAGGGCCGCTCCGGCAAACCGGGGCGGCCCTTCTCGTTCGGTCCACTAGGCTCCTCGCGATGAACCCACGTAGGACGGCATTCATCGAGTGTTCCGAGATCAGCCTCGCACTGTTGCGATCACCTGAGGTCGAGGAACACTGGGACGAACCGAGCGCGTTGCCGGAGTTCACCGTCCGCGGGCTCGCCGGGCACCTCGTTCGCGGGACGGGCTCGGTCAAGGCGTACCTCGACAGGGACGAACCCGACGGCGAACCGATAGGTCATGCCGCCTATTACGCCGCCGCGGTCGATGTGAGCGACATCGCGTCTCCTCTCCATGTTGCAGTGCGAGAGCGGGGTGAGGAGCAGGCGGCCGGCGGTTACCGGGCACTGCTCGAGCAACACGCAGACGAGCTGAACCATCTACGACTCAGGCTTCCCGGTGAACCGGAGGACAGGCGCGTGCAGGTCTTCAAAGACCTCGTGCTGCTCCTGGACGATTACCTCGCCACACGGGCCGTGGAATTGACGGTCCACATCGACGATCTCGCCGTTAGCGTAGGGCTGCCTACCCCCGAGCTTCCTCCTGTGACAGCCGAACTTGCGATCGGCACCCTCGTCGACGTCGCGCGTCTCCGTCACGGCGACCTCTCCGTGTTGCGGGCGCTGGCGCGCAGGGAGCGCGACGACATCGAAGCATTACGCGTGCTCTGATCTACCCTGTCCTTGCCCGCCGCGACCCGAACCACCCCGGGAGCACAACCGCGACACGTAGCGTGATTCAACGCGGCCGGGTCGAACCTTGCCGCAGACGAGCGCGTTTATGCACTCCTCGGCTCCAAAGTTCGGCCCTTTTCCGCTTTGGCGATGTTTAGTCACCACCCCTCTACACTCGCACGGTGAGCAAGTTCAAGGTCGTATCCGATTTCTCGCCGGCGGGTGACCAGCCGGCCGCCATACAGGGGCTCGTCGACAGCATCGGGGCGGGCAACCGATTCAGCACCCTCCTGGGCGCCACCGGGACGGGGAAGACCGCCACGCTGGCGTGGGCGGTGGAGCAGATCCAGAAACCGACACTGGTGATAGCTCCCAACAAGTCGCTCGCCGCCCAGCTCTGCAACGAGTTCAAGAGCTTCTTCCCGGAGAACGCCGTCGAGTATTTCGTCAGCTATTACGACTACTACCAGCCCGAGGCATACATCCCGTCGTCCGACACCTATATCGAGAAGGATTCGTCGATCAACGACGAGATCGAGCGGCTCCGTCACTCCGCGACCAGCGCCCTCCTCCAGCGCGACGACGTTCTCATCGTGGCCAGCGTCTCCTGTATCTACGGGCTCGGCTCGCCGGAGGAGTACCTGAATCAGACGGTGAGCCTCGCTCGAGGTGGGACCGCCGACCGCGACTTCATCACCCAGCGGCTCGTCGACATCCAGTACGAGCGAAACGACGTCAACTTCATCAGGGGGAAGTTTCGGGTCAGGGGCGACACGATCGAGATCTTCCCGGCCTACGAGGAGCTCGCGGTCCGTGTCGAGCTGTTCGGCGACGAGGTGGATCGCATCATCGAACTCGATCCATTGACGGGCGAGATCACGCGGGAGATCGATCACGTCACGATCTATCCGGCCTCCCACTACGTCGCCTCGCGGGCGCGCATGGAAAAGGCGATCCAAGGGATAGAGGCAGAGCTGAAGGATCGCCTCCACCTGCTCGAGAACGAGCGGAAGCTCCTCGAGGCTCAGCGCCTCAAGATGCGCACCGAGTACGACCTCGAGATGATGCGCGAGGTCGGGTTCTGCTCGGGAATCGAGAACTACTCTCGTCACATCGACGGGCGCGCCCCCGGGAGCCGCCCGAACACACTCATCGACTACTTCCCAGACGATTTCCTCGTCGTCGCGGACGAGTCCCACGTCGCGGTTCCGCAGTTGAACGCGATGTACGAGGGGGACAAGTCGCGTAAGGAGGTTCTGGTGGAGCACGGGTTCAGGCTCCCGAGCGCTCTGGACAATCGCCCCCTGCGGTTCGATGAGTTCCTCGACGTGACGAAGCAGATCGTTTTCATGAGCGCGACACCGGGGCCGTTCGAGCTGCGCAACTCACCTCCACCCGTGGAGCAGATAGTCCGCCCGACCGGGTTGATCGACCCGGAGGTGATAATCCGTCCGACGAAGGGCCAGATCGACGACCTGATGGAAGAGATACGGAAACGGGTCGAGGTCGAGGCGCGCATCCTCGTGACGACACTCACGAAGAAGATGGCGGAGGACCTGACCGACTACCTCTTGGAGTCGGGGATCCGGGTGCGCTACCTGCACGCCGACATCGACACGGTCGAGCGGATCGAGATCCTGCGCGATCTGAGACTGGGGGAGTTTGACGTTCTCGTCGGGATCAACCTCTTACGGGAGGGCTTGGATCTTCCGGAGGTGTCGCTCGTCGCGATCCTCGACGCCGACAAGGAGGGGTACCTCCGATCGCAGACCTCGCTGATCCAGACGATCGGGCGGGCGGCCCGGAACGTCGAGGGTCAGGTGATCATGTACGCCGACGAGGTGACGGATTCGATGCGGCGAGCGATCTCGGAGACTCAGCGACGACGGAAGATCCAGATGGAATACAACATCGCGAACAACATCGACCCCACGTCGATCCGCAAGGCGGTGAGCGACATCCTCCTCGCCGGCTTCGGTCGCCGCGGAGACCAAACCGTTCCTACGAAATCGAAGAGCCGGCGGCGCGAGCCCATCGGGGGCGGTCCGGACGAACTGAAGCGCCTGATCCTGCAGCTCGAGGAGGAGATGCATCAGGCGGCCGAGGATCTCCGGTTCGAGTACGCGGCTCGCATCAGGGACGAGATCCACGACCTGCGCAGGGAGCTACGCGAGGTCGGCTGATCTCGCGTGTCACACGCCGGGTTGCTTCGCCGAGATGTGGCCTAGACCGAGTCGCCCGACTGCAAGACCGGGGGAGTCGTCGGTGCGACGGAGCCCCCGGCCGGCTCGACCGTGATCGCGGCGCCGTCGAAGCCCTCGATCGACCGGTCCGCCTCGACGATCGCGAGTCCCTCCGAGGCGTCGAAAACACCGGCGCCGACCGGCTCACCATCGTCCATGAACCACAGCTGGTAGGTGTGATTGGAGGGGGCCTCCTGGAGTCCGGCCACCAATAGATAGGTCTCCGATGCGGTGGGTACGACGCGGCCCACGGCACCGTCCCCTTCGAGCGCGATGACATCGTCGCTGTGCAACAGAGCGGTGAGGGCTCTATCGGAGCGGCGCAAGTCGTCGTTGGCCTGGATCAACGACGTGGTCATGACCGCGAAGGCGAGTAGGACGGCGAGGCCGCCGGCCAGGGCGGGCAGGCTCAGCCGGAACCTCCGACGCTTGGTCGGAGCGGTCGCGGCCTCCTCTTGTGATTCCGTCGCAGCCGCCAGCACCTTGTCCGCGAAGTCTTTGGGGAGGGGGGCGCTGTCCACCGCGAGAGCGAGGGACGTCGCCACCTCGCCGTAGCGGTCGGCCTCCTCCATGCACTCATCGCAGGTCGAGATGTGGGCACGGATGAAAGGGGCCTCTTCGGAAGGCACCGCGCCCAGGACGTATGCCGCGACCAGGTCGCGCATCTCTTCGTGGTTCTGGTTCACCCTCTACCTTCCCTCGGCGACGCGAGGATCCCGCGCAGCCTGATCAACCCGTCGCGGAGCCGCGTCTTCGCGGTCCCCTCCGGGATCTGCAGTTCCTCGGCAACCTCGCGGTAGGTCCGACCCCCGAAGTACGCGAGGACGAGAGCCTCTCTCTGCACGTGGGTCAGATCGGCAAGGGCTTCGCGCACGACGTGTCTTTCCTCTAACCCGGCCGTCCCTTGTTCGTGGCGGGCAGTGGCTTTCATCTCGGCCTCCAGAGACTCCCGCTTGCGCTTCACGGATTCCTCACGCCGGACGAGATCGACCGCCTTGTTCCTCGCGACCCCCAA
>JBOGXG010000243.1:0-14296 GCA_050694195.1 Actinomycetota bacterium
CTTCTCTGGATCGGCATGGGGCTCATCGCGCGTGTTGATGATCGGCCGCTTGAAGGTCGTCTCGAGCCCGACCTCGACCTCGAAGAAGTCGGCGCGCTGCGAGATCTGGTAATCCACATCGCCGGCCCCGTTCTCGGCCCCCACCTTCCCCGCGCCGGTGAATACCTGCCGGGTCACGAAGAACGGCGTGAGGTGTTTCACGATCTCGGGGAACGGCGTGGCGCGATCCATCAGGTAGTTCTCGTGACAGCCGTACGAGTTCCCTTTGCCGTCCGAGTTGTTCTTGTAGATGAAGACCTTCTCGCCGTCCGGGACCATCGACTGCGCGGCCTCTATCGAATCCTCGAGGATGCGCTCGCCGGCCTTGTCCCAGATAACGAGATCGCGTGCGTTGGAACACTCGGGGGACGAATACTCGGGGTGTGCATGGTCCACGTAGTACCGGGACCCGTTCGGCAGGATGATGTTGACGAGACCGGACTCGTCTTCGAGGGCGCCCTCGAGGCCGGGACGATCGAAACCGCGCGCATCCCGCAAGGGGTTCTCCTCCTCGTAGTCCCACTTCACGCGTTTGAACGCCGGCTTGGCGTACGCGTTGATCAGCAGTGAGGACGTGAGTATCGGGTTGAACTCGTTGGCGTCCCTTACGGAGATGCCGTACTCCGTCTCGATGCCGCAGATCTTGGGGAAAGCCATGGGAGGGATCGGTTAGAGGTACTGGCCTGTTTGAACACGCTCGACCTGACGGTTCCCTTCGCCGTCTTTGGTGTGTTCGCCGACCAACGTCCGGATGTAGACGATGCGTTCGCCCTTCTTCCCGGAGATGCGCGCCCAGTCGTCGGGGTTCGTCGTGTTCGGCAGGTCCTCGTTCTCCTTGTACTCCTGATGGATCGCCTCGATCAGGTCCGCGGTGTTCACGCCCTTGGGCTCGCCTGCGATCGTTCGCTTGATGGCCGTCTTCTTGGCTCGGCGAACGATGTTCTCGATCATGGCGCCGGAGGCGAAGTCCTTGAAGTACAACTCCTCCTTCTCGCCGTTCGCGTACGTGACCTCGAGGAACCTGTTGTCGGGATCTTCGGAGAACATCTTCTCGACCGTGACCTCGATCATCCCCTTGACGGCGGCCTCGGGAGACCCCGCCTTCTCTATCTCCGTGGTGGCGATCGGGACGTCGGTCTTCAGGTACTTCGAGAAGATGTCGGCCGCGGCGTCCTCGGTCGGCCGCTCGATCTTGATCTTCACGTCCAGGCGGCCCGGTCGGAGGATCGCCGGATCGATCAGATCCTCTCGGTTCGAAGCCCCCACCACGATGACGTTCTTCAAGGTCTCGACGCCGTCGATCTCGGCCAGCAGCTGAGGCACGATCGTGGCCTCGATGTCGCTGGAGATGCCCGAACCACGCGTGCGGAACAGCGACTCCATCTCGTCGAAGAACACGATGATCGGAACGCCCTCTTCCGACTTCTCACGAGCCCGCTGGAAGATCATGCGGATCTGGCGCTCGGTCTCGCCGACGTACTTATTGAGCAGTTCCGGTCCCTTGATGTTGAGGAAGTAAGGACGGCGTTCGTCCCTGCCGAGCTTGGCCGCGACCTGCTTCGCTAGCGAGTTCGCGACGGCCTTGGCAACCAACGTCTTCCCGCAACCAGGTGGTCCGTAGAGAAGGATCCCCTTCGGCGGCTCGAGGGAGTGCTCCTTGAAGAGGTCGGCATGCAGGAAGGGCAACTCGACCGCGTCCCTGATCTCTTCGATCTGGGGAGCGAGGCCGCCGATGTCCTCGTAGGAGATATCCGGGACCTCTTCGAGGATCAGTTCTTCCACCTCTGGCTTTGGCAGCTTCTCGAGGACGTGGCCGGACTTCGGTTCGAGCAGCAGGCTGTCGCCGGCACGAAGCTTGACGCCGCGCAACGGCGCGCTCAGCTCGACGACGCGTTCTTCGTCGGTCCGCCCGATCACGAGCGCCCGCATCCCGCCCTCCATGACCTCTTTCAAAACGACGACCTCGCCTTGGATCTCGAAGTCGGAGGCATCGATGACGTTGAGCGCCTCGTTCATCATGACCTGCTGTCCGCGCTGCAGCTTGTGCAGATCTATCTCCGGAGAGATGCTCACCCGCAGCTTCCGTCCGTTCGTGAAGACGTCGGCCGTGGAGTCCTCGTACGGCTCGAGGAAGATGCCGTAGCTGGCCGGCGGCTGCGTCAGCTTCTCGATCTCTTCCTTGAGCGCCGCCAGTTGCTCGCGCGCGTCGCGCAAGGTCGAGGCCAACTTCTCGTTGCTCTCGCGCCCCTTGAGAAGTTCGGCGTTCGTCTCCGACAGACGTTTCTCAAGACTGAGGATCTGCTTGGGGGCCGTCTCCAGCTTTCGCCTGTTGAGTGCCAACTCGTCTTCGAGCAGCTTGATCTGGCCCCTCAACTCACGGACCTCTGTGTCGTATCGGGCGAGTTTCGGATCAAGCTCGTCGTCGCGGATCGGCTACCACCTCCCTGGCCGAAAAGCCTACTCCTAACACCCTCTAACGTGGCGAATCTTGGGAGGTTGTCATTTTCCTCCCCGTCACTATGAACCCGGTGTGGGCGACCATCCGGTGGTCCGGCCGGACCGACTGCCCGTCCACGTTCCACGTCCTAAGCAGCACCTCGAATGTACTGATGAAGCCGAACAAGCCGCCCTTCATCGCCTCGACGAGCTGCATCACCTGAGGGACCGTCGGCAGGTAGCAGCAGAGGATCCCGCCGGGGCCGAGGGACCCGGTCACGGTACCGACGGCGCGCCACGGCTCGGGCAGATCGAGCACCATCCGATCGACGATCGTCTCGTGTAGACCCTCGAAGACGTCGCCCAGCCGCATCTCCAGGTTCTCCGGCTTCCCGCCGCTGCCCTCGTACCAGCGCTGCACGTTGTCCACCGCCTGGATGTGGTGGTCCTCTCTAACCTCGTACGAGATCACACGACCCTCGGGGCCGACGGCGCGCGCCAACGCAAGCGTCAGCGAGCCCGAACCCGACCCGGCCTCCAACACCTTGGCGCCGGGGAAGATGTCTCCGTAGAGGATGATCGCCGCCATGTCTTTGGGATAGACGACCTGTGCGCCGCGCTTCATCTTCAGAACGAAGTCGCTCAAGGTCGGCCTGAAAGCGACGAAGGTCGTCCCTTGGCTGGAGCGAACGACGACCCCCTCCGGCTCCCCGATGAGCGACGCGTGCGACACGATCCCCCGGTGGGAATGGAACTCTCCACCCGAGGCGAGCGTGATCAGATAGCGACGTTCGCGATGGTCGATCAGTAACACGCGCTCACCTACCTGGAAGGGTCCGCGCATCAGCGGGATCGCTTCCTCGGACGCCGGGCGGGTTCGTATCCTTCTTCCTTGCGCCGATGGGCGAGGCCCTTCGTCTTGCAGAAGGAACAGACCGCTTCGACCCCCTCGGCCCACTGCACGGTCGGCGAACCGCAGCTCTCACAGGGAACGATCGCACTGCCGCCGGAGTCGTCTGCGAAGCGACCCGCCGCGCGCTTCAGGAACCCGAAGTACATCTGCTGCTTCGTCCCCGGGGAGGCCTCCTCGATCAGCGTGATCGCCTCCTTGTAACGGTGCTGCGTGTTGCCCTCCACCATCGGGCATTCCTCGACGATGTAGTCGATCCCTCGCAGCACGGCGTACGCGGCCGTCTCGCGCTCGGCCACGCGAACCAGGGGCTTCACCTTGCGCACGAGGACTGGGCGCGCCGCGTCCCCCCCGTCGAAGGAACGTTCCTCCAGAACGGGAGCCTGTCGTCCCAACATGTCGACGTTCCAATGGAGCACGTTACCGAAGAGCGTCGCGACCTCGTCGTCGAGGTTGTGACCGGTGACGAGGACGTTGAAGCCTTCCTCCAGCGCGGCACGGTTGAACTCGTACCTCTTATTGAGTCCGCATCCGGAGCAAGGAACGCGGCCCGTGAGCTTCGATAGCTCCGGCACCGTGTATCCGTGCTGTTCACTCAGAGAGCGCACGATGAGCTTGGCTCCACGTCGGTCCGCGAACGCGATGGCGGCGTCCTTCGAACGACCGGAATAGCCGCCGATCCCTAGATCGAGATAGAAACCGACCGCGTCGTACCCGAGGTCGAGAAGGATGTCCCAGATCGCCAAAGAGTCCTTCCCCCCCGACACCGCCACCAGGAGCCGGTCGTCGGGCTCGAACATCTTGAAACCCTTGATCGTTCTCTCGACCTGCCCCCGGACGTGGTCGACGAAATGGGGCCCGCAGAAGGCGGCGTTATGACGCCTCACGTCGACGACGGCGTGGTCGCGGCACACCTTGCACCTCATCCCGCGGCCCCCCCGCTGAGCACCGGCCGGACCTCGAGCTCGTCCGAATCGGCCAGCGCCTCGTCCCGGGTGAGAAGCGTGGCCGCGCGTATCACCAGCACCGCCTCCGGCACGATGGCAAGCTCTGCCAGGAGGGCCGAGACCGTCTTCGGACCGGAGACGTCGACGACGCGGTCGGGGTTGCGGAGCTTGACTCTCATTGCCCAAGCCTAGTGCGGCGGGGGGCGCCTAGGGGGTCTCCTCGGGGGCCGGGATCGTCGTCGGTCGCCGGCCCAGCTCCACCGACTCCGTCACCAGCTCGCCACCACGCACGACGTCGGTGGTCACCGTGGCGCCGGGATCGAGGTCGGTGAGCGCGGTGGTGAGGTCCTCGGCGGAGCGGATGTCCTGGTCGGCGATACCGATGATGACGTCTCCTACCTGCAGGCCGCCTTCCTCCGCGGGACTGTCGGGGAAGAGTCCGGCGATGAGAGCGCCCCGCACGCTGGGATCGATACCCAGCTGGTTGGCGACGGCGGCGCTATTGACCGACTGGATCTGTACGCCGAGCCAGGCGCGCTCCTCGGGAGGCTCGTTCAGGATCTCCCGAACGATAGGGAGTGCGCTGTCTATGTGGATGGCGAACCCGATGTTCTCCGCGGCCCCCGCTTGAGCCGCAGCCGTGTTTATCCCGACGAGGTTCCCGGCGAGGTCGACGAGAGCCCCGCCGGAGTTCCCGGGATTGATCGCGGCATCCGTCTGCATCAATCCGCGCAGTTCCTGATCGGTGTCACCCGAAACATCGATGTTGCGGTCGAGTGCCGAGATGATCCCCTTCGTGACGGTGGGACCTCCAAGACCCAGCGGGAAACCGATCGCGACGGCCTCGTCGCCGAGACGCAGAGTTGAAGAACGACCCAGATCGATCGCGTCGAGGTCCTCGGCGTCGACCTGGATCACGGCGATGTCCTTCTCCGGCGCGGTCCCCAGCACCGTCCCGGCCATCGTTCCGTGATCGTCGTTGAAGACCACCTCGACCGATGTCGCACCCGCGACGACGTGGTTGTTCGTGAGGATGATGCCTTCTTCGTTGATCACGACGCCGGAGCCCTGGCCTCGTTGGGTCTGCGGTTCGCCGAGCGGATCGAAGTTGACCGACTCGACCCGCACGTTGACCACCGTCGGGAGGACGTCCTCGATCATGTCCGCTACGGAGGAGTGGGGACTCTCGACGTCCAACTGCTGCAGCTCGACGTCGGCGGTGGCGCTCTCCTCCTGGACGCCTTCGTTCTCGCCCAGGGTGGCGGTGCCCTCGAACGCGGAACACGCCGACAACAGAACGAGCAGCAGGCAAAGCAAGGCTAGGACTCTCTTGTTCATGCGGAAAATGATAGAGGGAGTGGCGCGCTACGCAGCTTCCTCCGCAGATACCTCGAAGGCCTCGACCGGCACCTCTCCGCCCAACATCCGGCCGAGCGAGAAGACGACCGCGTAGCTGCCCGGAGCTAGTGATATCGGGTCCCGCACGTCGGTCGCGAATTCGGTGAGGGATTGCAAGCCCCACACCGAACGCTCAACGGCGGGGCCCTCGTAGAGCACCTCACGAGATCTCGGATCGATTATGTAGAAGCGTTCGAGGTACGTCCCGGCGGGCGCGGACCAGGTTCTCGCTACCCTGAACGGCAGCGTCCTGCCGTTCCTCACCGGGATCCCGGAGTCACCGAGCATCCGGCGCGTCGGAACGACCTCGCTGGTCACGACCTTTCGTTGCGATCCGCTGATATCTGCTTCCATGGTTCAAGGATAACGCGCTCTTATCCGACGCTAAGGTTCACGATCTTCGGACGGCCGTCGCGTTCTGCCCAGGTCGACAGCACCGTGGTCTCCTTGTCGGCGCCCTTGTAGAGGATCGTGACGATCATCTCCTCACCCTCACTTTCGATCCCGACGATGTCGGCCGCCGTCGCCGGTTGAGGGACATGACCCATAACTTCCCGTGCCTGCGACGCGGCCTCCGGGGTAAGGTCGGACCCCGCGGTCTTCAGATCCCCGCTCACCACCGCGCTACCGTGTGCCTCGGCGTGCTGCCTGACGGTGCTCTCGTCCATCCTTAGCTCCTCTGCTCGTTCGACCATTCCATCGCCCGCGTGACGAGCCGATCGTAGACGGATGGATCGTCCCGGTCGATGACCGGCGCCCCGATGCCGCCCCGCTCCTTCTCCCAGTGCGTCTCGATCCCCGGGTTGTGCGCGTCGGTTCCGTCGGGGAGGAACACCTGGGGACTCCCCTTCACGGAGTTGTCCTTGGCGATCTGCTGATCGTCGAAGATCCGATGCCGGAACGTCCCGGAGATCAGGGCCCTATCGATGGCGCTCGCGTCGAGATGGTCGACATCCCTGGCCGCGGCCAGGATCTCGTGGTGCATCGACACACACCTCGAATCGCGGAAGAAAGCCAGGCGCAAGGCGCGGTCCAACCCGGCGCCGAGCTCGAGGCCCTGCTCCTTGGCCGCGTAGACCGCCTCCATCGCCGGCAGCATGGTCACCGGCCACTTCGACTCGTGATCCTTCCAGAGTGACCAGCCGGCGTCGGGTTCGAGTTCGGCCGTCACCGGGATCTCCGCATCGAGGATGTGCTTCGGTGTCGGACGCTCGTTGAACAACTCAAGCGGGAAGCTCCTGATGTCGAAGGCGAGGTCGTTGTCGAGTCCCGCCTTCCGGCGCGCACGATGGAGCCGGTGGGTCGCGACATGCGACCAGGGACAACCGATGTCTGCGTACAGGACCAACGTGTACGGGGCCACCTCGATCATCACCCGAGCGTATCCGGCCCGTTTCCTCGTCGAGATCGTGGCGGTCCCACGGCCCGTTCTCTGGTCGAGATCGCTGTTCGCCTTACTCTCAGGTGATGTCTCCCACGAGCGAGTGTCTGTTCTGCCAGATCGTCGCGGGCGAACTAGCCGCCGTCATCGTCCACGAGGACGAACAGACCATCGCTTTCCTCGATCATCGGCCGTTGTTCGAGGGCCACGCGCTGTTGATCCCGCGTCACCATTTCGAAACGCTGGCCGACCTCCCTTCGGAACTCGTGCCCCCCCTGTTCGGGACGGCCCAGATCCTGTCGACCGCGGTGCAGACGGCGATGGACGCGGTCGGGACCTTCGTAGCGCTGAACAACAAGGTGAGTCAGAGCGTCCCCCACCTCCACGTACACATCGTCCCGCGCCGCCCGAAGGACGGCCTGCGCGGTTTCTTCTGGCCTCGTCACAAGTACGAGAGTCCTGAGCGGATGGCGGCGGTCGGTGCCGCCATCGCCGCCGCGGCGGAAGGCGGGCTCGGCGCGTGACCGACACGACCGACCTCGTGCTCCACACCCAGGACGGCCTGGCGCTGGAAGCCGTCCTCGAGTCGCCGGGCTCACCGAAAGCATGTTTCGTCTTCTGCCATCCCCACCCGCAGATGGGCGGCACGATGAACGCGCCGCTCTTGAAGGCGATCAGCGGGGGGCTCCTCGAGCGCGGCTGGGCGGTGCTCCGGTTCAACTTCCGAGGGATCGGCGCCTCCGAAGGTATGTCCTCCATCGGGATCGAGGAGGTAGCCGACGCGGCCGCCGCCGTCGAAGAGGCGCGCTCGCGCTTCCCCACCCTGCCGCTGGCGATCGGCGGCTGGTCGTTCGGAGCCTCCGTTGCGGGACGGGTCGCCGCGACCGACGACGCGCTAGAGGCCTTCGTCGGGATCGCCCCGGCCGTCACTGAGAAACCCGGCATCACCGCGGGGATGCCGGCTGCCGAAGAAGTAGACCTGCCGATGCCATCTCTAGTGATCGTCGGCGTCAACGACGATCTCGTCGATCCGGCGGAGGCACGCGCCTGGGCGGAAACCGTCGGCGCCGAGTTCGAGGAGATGAAAGGAGCGAACCACTTCTTCTGGGGGAAGTACGAGGTCCTCACGGAACGGGTCTGTGACTTCCTCGAGCGTACCGTGTAGGAAGGCCCGCCCCCTGAGGAGCGGGCCTTCTGCCCTACCTGTTGCTGTTCCCTCTTTCCTCTTACTTGTGCGCGACCGCGTCCCCCGACGAGGGCAGGAAGTCGGCGTCACCCGAGAACGTAGCCCTGATCGGCTTGCCGTTCTTGGACACATACTTCGTCGGGATCGTGAACGACGCGACGCCGTTCGCATCGGTCGTCGCGGTCCCGATCTGCGTGAAGACGAAGTCCCGACGCACCCTCTCTTCGACGAAGAAGGCGATGGTTGCGCCGGCGACCGGTGCTCCATCCGCCTCTGTCAACGTCGCCTGTGCGACCGCTGGATCGTTCTTAGCGCCGACGGCGTCGCTTAGGGCGAGCGAGGTGTCCTCCTTGTCAACGGTGAAGGATGTGGAGTCGCTGTCGGCCCCGTAGAGCGGAGCACCCGCGAACGTCGCGGTGGCGGTCTCTGCTCCGGCGGGCCCCGCCAACGTCAGTGACGCTGATGCGTGGCCTGCGGCATCGGTGGTTCCGCTACCGGTAGCCGACCCGATCGAGAAGTCGATCGTCCGATCTGCTAGAGGGTTCCCGTCGCTGTCGACGAGCGTCGCCCCGAGAGAGACCTGATCCGTGACCTGACCCGACGCGGGGTTGCCTGCGTCCAACGTGATCGTTGTCGCATCGCCCACCTCGGCGGACGCCGTGTCGCTCGCAGAGACTCCGTTCCCACCATCCCAGTCGACCGAGAAGGAGTAGGACCCGACGGGTCTCGTGGCAGTCACCTCGGCCGTCGCTACACCATCCTGATCCGTGGTCCCGATGAAGCTCTCGTCGGTAGAATCTCCGTCGACGTCGAAGTGGAACGACACTTCCTGACCCGCGATCGGTTCGCCGCTCCCGTTCGTCAACGTCGCTGACACGGTTCCCGGCTGGTTCCGGGAGAGGTTCGCATCCGCAGCCCCGAGCGTCGCGCCGGCGATGACGTCCCCGACGCCGTCGTGGTCCGAGTCCGTCTGACCCGGGTTCGCGACGGTGGGAGCGTTGTCGAAGCCTTCGGCGAGGGCAACCTCCTGCATCGTCATCGCGACGCCGCCCTCGTAGTTCTTCACGTAGTCGAGGAGCTGCAGCCAGCCCTCCCACCGAGGCTCGTAAACGGTGTTGTTCTCACGGTTCGAGCCGCCGTTGCAAAGATCGGCGAGACGATCGAGCTCGTTGCACGGACGACCGCTCCACTCGACCTCTTCGATCAACCAGGTGGTGAGACCGCCGTCGTTCGTCTCCGAAACGAGGTAATCGTTGTAGGCGGCGTGGTCGTACACGCCGCCCGACGTCTCCGGAGGCTCGAGCTCGGT
The DNA here is from genome assembly GCA_050694195.1 of Actinomycetota bacterium. Taxonomy (GTDB): domain Bacteria; phylum Actinomycetota; class CADDZG01; order CADDZG01; family WHSQ01; genus JBOGXG01. The sequence continues at coordinate 9,607 of JBOGXG010000243.1, forward strand.
GTCTGCCGAGGCGTGGAACATCCCGAACTGATCGAACTCCTCATGGTGGCTTCCCTCGGGGCTGAAGAACTGGCCTATCGAGGTCGGGCTCTCCTCGAAGATGCTCGCCGAGAACGCCTTGAACCCGAGCTGAGCCGTGGCCTTCCGCGACTCCGTATCAGAAGCATTGAAGGGAGGCGCGTAGGTCAACAGTTGGTTCGCCGAATCGTTCCAATCGATCTTCGGCGCGTTCAGGTCGGCGCCGGGCGATTCGGTGATCCACTTGTTGCCGTAGTTCCCGGCGAGGGTGTCGTAGCCGACCTTCAGCATCTCGTAGTTCTCTGCCTCCGACAGACCACACGTCTCACACGAGAAGAAGTTCCTGTCGGTGAGGTCCTTCCAGTCGCCGAGCGTCGTGTTGCTGAAGTGGTAGGTACCGTGCTGCCCCACCTCGAAGAGTGGGTTGTTGTTGCGGTCGTTGATCCACCAGACGACGGGTGCATCCGTCCACAGCTGCTTGGGGATGACGACGACAGTGGCCGGCACCTCCTTACCGCCGTCCAACGTGAGCGTTTGGCCGGCCGTGCCCTCGCCGGTTCCACAAGGCTCGTACGGCGAGCCGTTGATGATGTCGTCGGCCTGGTAGTTCTCCCAGCACTTGGTTGCCCACTCCGACGGGGACAGGGTCGCGGCATCCGTCATCAACTGAGTGAACTCGTTCTGGAAGATGCGTCCCAGTGCGTCGATCCGGATCACGAAATGCGTGTCGCCGGTACTCCACTTCGCCTTGGCGGCGAGGGACTCGTCGTAGAGAGGGTCGCCCGGAGCGGGACCGTCGGGTACGCCATCACCATCGGAGTCCGTCTCGTCGAGCGGATCGCACGCATCTCCGCGCGCGTCACCATCGGTGTTGGCCTGGCCCCCGTTCGCCGTGAAGGCACAGTTGTCGGAGCCGTCGGCAACGCCGTCGTTGTCGTCGTCCGCATCCACCGGGTCGCCCAGCCTCTGCCACGATGCCGGGTTCTCGGGGTCGCCGAGGACCGTGTCGAAGTCGTTGTCCAGCTGATCCAGGTGGTTGATCGAGCTGTCGGTGTTCATGTCGATGCGGGCTGCGTTCGCGTCGTTGGGCGCGTTGTCGACGTAGTCCGAGACCCCGTCCGAGTCCGAATCGATGGGGGGAAGCTGCCGGAGCACCTTGACCGCGCCGTTGTATTCCGCGCCGACGATGTCTCTAGCGCCGTCACCGTTCACGTCCGCGATGTTGAGACCGCGCGCCATCGTCCCGATATCGGCAAGGCTCCCGAAAAGAGTGTGGCCGCTAGGAGAACTCACATCGAGAAGCACCCTGCCGTCGTTCGCGGTTCCGGTCGCCGGTGTCTGAGCCCCGGAGTGCAGTCCCATAACCAGATCAGCTTTGCCGTCGCCATTGAGATCGCCCGACGCCAGCGAAGGTGTGAATCCGACCGATGCCCGGAACGAGTCGTGGTCGAGGTACGCGTTCGTGCGTGTCGCCGGTACGCCCGAGTTACCCGTTTGCATCGTCAAGGCGCCGGTGCCGTCGTTCTTGAAGAGGTAGACATACAGAGCGCGATCCGCGACCCACAGATCTTGATCGCCGTCGCCGTCGGCATCCCCGAACGCCAACCCCCATGGACTGTTCTGCGTCGAGATGGCCGGGAAATAGACCGGGCTGCAAGGGATCGAGCAAGTCGTCGCCTGGCTGACAAGGGTGGTCGACGTGAACGAGAGTCCCCCGTCGTTGCGGAGCAACTTGACGACGGAGTTCGCCCCGTCGACACCGCCGGCGACGACATCGGCGTCTCCGTCTCCGTCGACGTCACCGGTCGTAAGACTGCCGGCATCCGTTGCGGCGATGCGACCGATCAGGACTCCTGCGTTGTGTCGGGTGCCGCCGACGAAGTAGGGCGTCTCCTGGAAGGTGCCGTCTCCGTTACCCAGGAGGGCACGGACGTCCCCGTCGTTCACCGTGACGGTCGCCGGGCACCCTCCCGCGGGAACCGGGCTCACCGAACAACCGGTGCTCGTGGCGTTCGCGCCCCACACCACGTCCAGGTCGCCGTCGCCGTTGATGTCGGCCGGAGCGAACGCCCAACCGTTGAAGAAAGCTAGCTTCCATGTAGTGAAGGCACTCGGGGCCTGGAACGTTCCGTCACCATTGCCCTTCACGAATGCGACGTTTCCGGTCGTGCGACCCACGACAAGGTCTGAGTGGGTGTCCTCGTCGTAGTTGCCGGCGGCCACGCCGAACGGGCGCGTGGTGGCCCCGAAGTCGGCCGCCGTCGTCTGCGTGGCGAAGAAGGGATCGTAGGGATCGGCCGCCGCGGCCGGGAGTACCGGCAGCAGGGCGAGGGTCATCACGATGAGAAGCCCTCCCGTGAGCAACCGTTTCGAGGCGCGGGTCATGGAACTGGACGTAGTGAGAGACACATCTCCTCCTCGAGATCTGCGCGGTAGTGGCACCGGGAGTCTGTTCTTTCAGCCAGGAAGTACCAAGGTGGTTCGGCAGAAATGACACGTCGAGGTGGTTGATGGACCGGGTCGGGCTACGCGTCGCTAGTCCTTCAGGACGGCGCGCCGAGGATCACCGACTCTCGCTCGCCTGACTATCCTCCGGTCTAGGCTTCGGCGTCACGCTATCCGGGAAGGGTCGGCAAACGATGAAGTTCGGTCTCGACATCTCGCAGCATCAGCTGACGTGGAAAGAGATCCTCTCGCGGACGAGGTTCGCGGAGGACCTCGGCTTCGATGGGGCGTGGGTCTTCGACCATTTCAAGCCGCTCTACGGCCCCCGCACGGGACCGTCGTTCGAGGGCTGGTCACTGCTCGCCGCGCTCGCATCGGCGACCGACAGCATCCGTCTCGGCGCCTTGGTCACCGGAGTGACCTACCGGCATCCCTCGATCCTTGCGGCCCAGGCGGTGACGGTGGACCACGTCAGCAACGGACGGCTCGAGTTCGGCATCGGCGCGGCCTGGTTCGAGGAGGAGCACCGCGAGCTGGGAGTGCCTTTCCCCCCCACCGGTGAGCGTGTGCGGCGTCTCGACGAAGCGGTCCGATTGATCCGGGCCCTTTGGACCGAGGACGACGTCTCGTTCGACGGCCGCCACTACTCCCTCTCGAGCGCCGGCTACAACCCCAAGCCGGTGCAGAAACCCCATCCCCCTATCTGGATCGGAGCCAGTGGCGAGCGGGCGACCGTGCCTCTCGCCGGGCGTCTCGCCGACGTGTGGCATGGCTTCGGCAGCGTTTCTGCCCTGAAGCGCAAATCCGCGATCCTCGACCGAGCCGCCGAGGCCGCGGGACGCGATCCTTCGACCATCGCGCGCTCTACCGCCCTATCGATCTCCGAACCGATCGATGAGGTGAAGGCGACGGCCGGATCGCTGCGGGACGCCGGCTTCACCTACCTCACCGTCAGCTGGCCGGAGGAAGGGCGCGCGAAGATCGAGGAGGTTCAGCAAGAGGTCCTGGCGGCGCTCAGGTGAGCCGGCGCTGCCGCTCCACCTCGTAGAGCACGGCTCCGGCCGCGACCGCAAGGTTGAGTGAGGAAGCGGCCCCGTGCATCGGGAGCCGCACCGAGGCGTGGCCGCGGGCGACGACATCAGGAGGCAATCCGACGGCCTCGCTCCCGAACAGGAAAAGGGATGGGAGTTCGAAACGCACATCCCAGATGAGATGTTCGGCCCGGACGGACGTCGTGATGAGCCGAACCTCGTCCATCAGGCACCAGCCGACGAGATCTTCGAGCGTCTTCGCGTAGACGACGGGAACCGTGAAGAGAGTGCCCATGCTTGCCTTCACCGCGGCCGGATGCTGGGGGTCGGTCGAGTCGCCGACGATCACGACCCCGGCACCACCGATGGCGTCGACGGTTCGGACGATCGAACCGAGGTTCCCGGGATTACCGACGTCGTGCAGACCGACGAAGACCGAGCCGGGTCCGGCGACGAGATCCGTGACCGGGGGCCGGGCACTCACGACCGTGGCCGCCAAGCCCGAGGGATGGTCACGCTCGACGATGGTCTCGAACGCCTCCCGGCCGAGCTCCACGATGCGCTGCCCGGCTCGCCGCTGCGATTCCACCATCGTCCAGGCCCCCTCGCTGGTGAGCAGATCGGGAGCGACCAGGATCATCTCGATGGGGGCCTCGTGTTCCACCGCCCGGCGCACGTGTGCGATCCCCTCGATGAGGAAGGAGCCGTCGAGGTCTCGATACTTCCGATGGCGCAGCTTCCTCAGCCGGCGTACCAGTGGATTGGCCGTGCTCGTGATGGGCCCGTCGTCCATCGGTTAATCGATCAGGGCGCGTCCGGTGCGAGGTCGCGGAGGAACTTCTCGCAGCGCTCGGCCTCGTCGCGCTCGCCGATCGCCGCGGCGGCCGAGCCGAGTCCCCTCAGCGACCGGAGGAATCCCCGGTTGTCTTCGTGCGCCCACGGGACGTTCCCTCGCCCGCGCCACCCCGCCTGGCGTAGCCGATCTAGGCCGCGGTGATACCCGACGCGGAAGTAGGCGTAGGCGGTCACTGCGGAACCGTCCTCGAGGGCGCGTTCACCGAGTGAGGCCCACGCGGTCAGGCACTCCGGGTACTTCGCCGCGACGTCGACCACCGCATCTACGGAATCGGCGTTCGCGAGCGCGTTGAGCGAACCTGCGGGTTCCTCCAATCGCGTCTCGAGAGGCTCTCCTACCG
>JBOGXG010000244.1:0-5071 GCA_050694195.1 Actinomycetota bacterium
TGGGTGGCCGTTCGTTATCTCTTAGAGATCTTCACCTGGTCTCCCCGGCGCGCCTGGGATAGGGACCGTCTCCGGCGCGCCCTCTCCGTCCTCGACGAAGCTCGCAGGCAGGACCCGGCATGGCCCAGATGAAGCGCGTCGAGGAAGGGACCATCTCGCGACCCAGGATCTCCGCGATCATCCTCTCGTACGAGCGCCGCGGCGCGCTCGAGACGGTTCTCAACCGGCTGGAGGAGCTACCGGTTGACGAGATCGTTGTGTTCGACAACGCGTCCACCGACGGCACCGCAGAGATGGTCAAAGCGCGCGAAGATCCTGCGATCCGTTTGATCGAATCGCCGACGAATGTCGGCTTCGCAGGCCGCAACGCGGCCGTGGAGGCGGCGACCGGTGAGTTCATGCTGATGCTGGATGACGATGCTTACCCGCTTCCGGGCGCCGTCGAGAAACTCGCCGCCGCCCTGATGGCATCCCCGACTTTGGCCGTCGGGGGGGGCCTTGTGATCGACGTCGATCAGGACGAGCGCGTCGTCAAGCGAGACGAGGCCGGGACGTTCGATTGGTTCTTCCGGTCGGGAAGCAGGGATGCGGATCCCGCCGACGGGTTCCCCGTCTTCTTCTTCCCGGAAGGCGCGTGCATGATCAGGAGGAGCGCCTTCCTCGACGTCGGTGGGTTCTTCGGTGCCTTCTTCTTCGCCGGATCCGAGAGCGACCTGACCACGCGGCTGCTCGGTAGGGGATGGGACGTTAGGTACTTCCCCGACGCAGGCTTCAATCACATGCGGGCGACAGAGGGCAAACTCGATCGCGTCGTCATCCTACGCTACCGCGTGAGGAATCAGATCTGGTACTTCTACCGGCACTTTCCGTGGTTCCTTGCGGCGCTCCGTATCCCCGCCTATCTCGCGTTCGACCTGATCGAGTGTGCCTATCGCGGCGCGGTCCGTGGTTGGGTCGCCGGCATCGTCGCGGCATGGAAAGAACGAGATCTCGTGAGGGGAACGCGCCGGCCCCTTCCGCGCGCGACGATCCGTCGGGCGGAGATGAACCGGGGCCGCATCCACTTCCGTCTCTTGTGGGCGCAACTCGTCAGACGGCTACCGGGGAATAGAGGAAACCCTCGCGCGGCCTCCTAAGGGCCGAGCGTCACGATCAGTTTCGGTCGCAGGTTCACGGCACCTTCGCGAGAAACGTAGTCGGCGCCGTTGTTCGAGGGGGAGGTCACGATCAGGCCGACCCGTCCGTCGCCCGACACCACTGACGTCACGTCGACCTCGTACCAGGTTCCCCGTTCGACCGTGCCAAGAGACGCCACCGTGGAGGAGTTGAAACTAGGCGCGTTGTTCCACGTCACCGTGCTTTCGTTCCATAACGCCGTGACGCGATGGAAGTCCCCTCCGATGCTGGATCTACCAACCGAGTGAAGCAGGAGGCGGGCTCGCGTGATCGGTCGGCCGCTCGTGCCGGAGACGTCGAAACTGATCAAGAAGCGCTTCAGTTCGCTGTTGTCCACCTCTAGCTGGACGTTCGAGCCGAAGTTCGTCGTGCGCCGGTCGTCCCGGATCGTGGCGTCCTGGCTCGCGGAGAAGGTGAGGTCTATCGGCGATGGGCTCGGACTCGGGCTCGGGCCGGTCGATGGGCTCGCGCTCGGGTTCGGCTGCGGTCCCGCATCGCCCAGCGTGACGACGAGTTCCGGACGTAGCACGGCGGACCCTTCACGCGACACGTAATCGACGCCGTTGTTGCCCAACGTCGTCGACATGAGGCTCACTTGACCGTCGCCCGACACGGCGGCCGTGACGTCGACCTCGTACCGGTTGTTCTCATCCACCGCGCCCAGCGAGTCGAGGACCGTCGGATCGAACGCCGGACGCGAGTTCCACGTCACCGACGACTGGCTCCAGGCCCCCGTGACGCGCCTGAAGTCACCGCCGAGCGGGCCCGGGTTGCTGACGTGCAGCCGGAGCTTGGCGCTCGTAACGGCGCGCCCGGCGGTCCCCGACACGTCGAACTTCATGAGCGCCTGTTGGATCGGGCTGTTGTCAACCTTGAGGATGTTCGAGTTGCCGAAGTTCGTGTTCGGCTGGTCCGCCTGGACGTGGGCGTCCTCGGTGGGTGTGAAGCGAAGCGTGGACGATCCCGTCGGGGGAGGGCTCGGCGACGCGCTCGGGCTCGGCGATGGGCTCGGACTCGGGCTCGGTGGCGGTTGCGTGACCGAGGGCTCGAGCTCGTTGTGCCAATACTGGCTCTGCGACTCGACCGACGTCACCGCGACGACGCCGGTGGAGGCCCTCGCCGCTTGTTTGGTCGAGCTGGGATCGTTCATCGCGCCGCTCGACGACGCGGCCCAGGAGGTCGCCGAGTTCGGATCGAAGACGGGGGCCGAGTAGGAGCTGCTCCACATCTGCACGCTGCTGAAGTTGCGCTGCGCGATGACGTAGATCTTGTCGATCTCGGGCGCGAGAACGACGATGGGCCGGCTCGCGTTCTGACTCACGGGGCTCACCGGGAAGGAGTTCCAGGAACCGCCTGCGCTACGCCGCAGCAGTGCTATCAGCGGGTCGCCCTGGTTCGCTCCGGAGACGTCGTTGAGGCTGGTCTTGACCGCGACGTAAACCTCGTCCCCGTTCGTCTTGATGTTGACGTGGTCGTCGGAACACATGTTGGTGGTCTGGGTGGGACATCCACCGACACCGTCGCCGTAAGCCGATTCGACATGCCACGAGTCCGCCGTCAAGGGATCGGAGTCGAAGCGCCACGCGAAGTTGAAGCGGTTCGAGACCTGATCGGACCACACGACGCCGATCTTGTGGCCGGTGGCGCTCGTACCGAACGACGTCACCGCGGCGATGTCGTCCGAGAGAACCGGTCCGACGGATGCGGGGAGGGGGATATCGGTGAAGGCATCGCCCGCCGCGTTCGCGTACCTCACCCTGATGCTCTGGCCCTCTTCCCAAGCCGTCCATATGCGTCCGTCGGAGTCGCGCGCGATCGTGACCGTCTCCGGCGCGCCGTTGGTGATCACCGTCGGGCCGGACAGGAGACTCCACGACGCGGCGCCGCCGTAAGCGAGTTCGTAAAGCTCGGTGCGAGAGTCGGCATCCTGATCCCGCAGCGACACGTACAGGCGGCCGTTCTGGAAGATGGTGTCGGCCTTCTCCCACGGATCGGAGCCGGGCAGGACGAACCTGCTCACCCACTCGTGATCCACGAGTTCGAAGAGGTGGACGCCCGCCGGGCTCTGAGTCGCGACGCCGAGGGCGGCCCACCAGCGGCCGTCGGGCGTGTAGAAGAGCTTGCTCTCCGGCTTGTGTCCGGTGGCCGGACCGCTCGCCGCGGTCACGGGACTGCCGTGGTTGAAGTCGGCTTTACCGTTGGGATAGCGCTTGTTGAGTTCGGCCGCGGCGGCCGGGCCGGCCTCGGCGAGGACGGTGACCATCAGAAGGCAGGCGGTCATGCCCGCCGGACCCCGCGCGAGTCGCATGCCTCAGGGTAGTCACCAGGGCTTTTGCGTGGCAATGGTGCTTTCTACCTATATTTGGGAGCCCCTCGATTTGTTTCAGAGGGTCGGAGAAAGTGACGTTATGGATTGCATGAGAGGCGTCCCCAGATGAGCTCGCGCCCTGCGATCCTGGCCTATCACGCGATCGGCGACTGCCCGGTGGCGGAGGATCCGCACAACCTCTTCCTCGATCTCGCCACGTTCGAGACTCAGATGGCCCATCTCGCGGCACATAGGAAGGTCGTCCCACTGGCGGAGGCCATGGACGACAAGGCGGATCCCTCGGCCGTCGCCATCACCTTCGACGACGGCTATCGCAACGTACTGGCACTAGCGGCTCCGGTCTTAGCCCGCCACGGGTTGCCGGCAACTGTTTTCGTACCGACCGGATGGCTGGGTCTGTCGAACGAATGGGATGAGCCCTCCGCATGCCCGTTCCACATCATGACCGAGGAGGAACTGGTGGAGCTGCAGAAGTTCGGCATCACGATCGAGACCCATGGTCACGCTCACCTCGACATGGCGACCTGTACGAAGGAAAAGGCGCGCGAGGACATCGCGCGGTCGTTGGAGATCTTGGAGGGCATCACCGGACGACGCCCGCGCTACCTCGCTTACCCCTACGGCTCGTCCTCGGAGGGATCGCGCGAGGCCGCAGCCACCTTAGGACTGAAAGGCGCGCTTTCGATCGACAGGAAGGACGACGGCCGGTTCGCGCGCGGTCGAGTCCAGGTCACGCGGAGCGACGGCGCCTTCGTTTTCCGTATGAAGTGCGCCGGCATGTACGGGCCGCTCCGTCATTCGCGTGCCGGGAACGCGCTCTACGGCGTCCTCCGTCCCCTGGCGCGCCGTCTGCTGCTCGTGAGAGAGCGTTCCTCGAGATCCTGAGGCCCGGTTAACGACGAACGAGAGCGCGCAACCGCGCCTGGGCGCGGGGGCCGAGTTTCGATACGAGCTTGCGCCGCACCCTTACCGTACTGAGGCTCACGCGGGTCGCCTGATAACGCAGGCCCGGCGGAACGATCGTCGACCACTCCAGCATCTCTCGCTGGTCGGTGAATCTGTATTTGTAGTCCTGCCCTCCCCCGCCGAGATCGACGCGTTCGTCGCCCGACGCCCAGGCATGGCGGACCGCCTCCAAGAGGACCTGCATCGACGGTTTCTGGGCCGCCCACTGCTCGTCGAAGCCGCCGAGCCAGTACGCCACCTCGCCTCCCGCCGCGAGGAAGAGGTGCGAGCTGACGATCCTCCCGGCGATCTCGAGCGACCACAGCCGGAACCCTCCGCTCGACAACATCGTCCTACCGGCCTCGAGGAGCATGACTTCGACCGCGGGGCTGAGTGCTCGAGAGCCGCCGCGCTCGTCCCACCGCGAGTGATGAAGCTCGGCGAAGGCCTGTAGGTCCCTAGCGAGCTCGTCGACGTCACGCGACATCCGGAACACGGCCCCCTCTTCCTCTAGCTTCCGACGGCCTCGCCGCATCTGTTGTCGGAAGTTCGAGCTCTTCCCGGCGAACCAGTCATCGAACGAAGTCGCCCGGAGCTGGAGCACGGGGGCAGGGATGGTCC
>JBOGXG010000245.1:0-1631 GCA_050694195.1 Actinomycetota bacterium
TGATCGAGAAGGCCAAGCGGCTGGTCGAGCACAAGAAGGACGTCCTCATCCTCCTCGACTCGATCACGCGGCTCGCGCGGGCGCACAACACGGTGGTCCCGCACTCGGGCAAGATCCTCTCGGGCGGCGTCGACGCGAACGCGCTCCAGAAGCCGAAGCGCTTCTTCGGAGCGGCGCGGAACATCGAGAACGGAGGCAGCCTCACCATCATCGCCACGGCGCTCATCGAAACCGGGAGCCGCATGGACGACGTCATCTTCGAGGAGTTCAAGGGGACCGGTAACTGGGAACTGAGGCTCGACCGCAAACTCTCGGAGAAGCGCATCTTCCCGGCCATCGACATCCAGGCATCGGGGACCCGTAAAGAGGAGCTGCTCCTGACTCCCGAGGAGCTCCAGCTCGTGTGGCGTCTGCGCCGGGTGCTCCACGCGCTCGCCGACGGCGGCGCTCTCGAACTGCTCGTAGACAAGATGAAGGCCACCCAGGGCAACGCGCAGTTCCTCAGGGAGATATCGAAGGCCCCGGTCAAAGGGGAATAGGCAGGTAACGACGGTGTTCTTGGGTTTGGGCCTGCCGGAGTGGCTGACTATCATCTTCCTGGTCGGCGGCCTATGGCTAACCTTCAAGATGATGGCCCGGGCGTCGGTCGCCTACGAGCGAGCCCGTCAGGCCCGAGAACGACGAGAGCAGCAACCAGAGGAAGAGAGTCAGACATGAAGCAAGACATCCATCCCGAGTACATGGAGACGCTGGTCACGTGCTCGTGCGGGAACACCTTCACGACCCGCTCGGTCAAGAAGGAGCTGCACGTCGAGCTCTGCAACCAGTGCCATCCCTTCTATACGGGTAAGCAGAAGCTGGTCGACACCGGTGGCCGCGTCGAGCGGTTCCAGAAGAAGTACGCCGGCCGGTCGCAGACCAAGCGCACCGCCCAGGCTCCGGAGTCGGAGCAGGCTCCCGACAACACCGCGCCTTCGTCCGAGCCCCCGAACAAGTAAGGGTGCACTAGGTGGCCGAGCAGGCCGCGCCTCGCCCGCGCCCTTCTATCGGAGGGCAAGCCGTCCTAGAGGGCGTGATGATGCGCGGCCCGGCTTCGTGGTCCGTCGCCTGTCGCAAGCCCGATCAGACGATAGCGGTCGTCCGCAACCCGCTCCCGACGCTCGCGGAGCGACACAAGTGGTTGAAGTGGCCGCTGATACGCGGCTGCCTCGTCCTCGGCGAATCGCTCGCGATCGGGATCAAGGCGCTGATGATCTCGGCGAACCACGCGCTCGACGAGGAGGAACAACTCTCCGACAAGCAACTCGGATGGTCGCTCGGGGTCGCGATGCTTCTGTTCATGGCGGTCTTCACGGCACTGCCCCTCTTCGCGACGTCGTTGGTCGAGCGTATGTCGGGCTCCGATCTTTCGGTCGAACGACCGCTGCTGTTCAATGTGATCGAGGGCACGATCCGGTTAACGATATTCATCGGTTATCTCGCGATCATCGGAACGTTCAAGGACATCCGGCGCGTCTTCGAGTATCACGGCGCGGAGCACAAGACGATCTACGCGTACGAGAACGGCGACCCGCTCGATCCCGCCGAGATCGATCGCAAGTACCCGACGCTGCACGTGCGGTGCGGGACGA
>JBOGXG010000246.1:0-16417 GCA_050694195.1 Actinomycetota bacterium
GGGGAAGATCCCGCCGTTGTAGTTGGAGGTAACGATGCGCTCGCCCGCTTGCACCTCTGCGCTCTTCTCCACGAATTGGAGCGACAGCGGTTCTCCCTCGCCGTTGCCGGAAGCGACCCCTGATATCCCGCGCTCCTCGGTGGTCGCGACGGCCCCCGCGTTCGGGTCGATCATGAGCAGTACGGTGGCCTCATCGGGACGCATCGGTGGGATCACCTTGCCGACGAGTCCGTCGGGATTGATCACGGCCATGTCCTCTCTGATCCCGTCGCTCGTTCCCTTATCGATAACCACGGCCCAGCGATAGTTGCCCGGAGCGTCGGCTATCACCTGGGCGGCGACCTTGTCTTTCGCGAACCACGGTTCGTCGAGCTCCAGGTTCGCGAGGAGCTCCTCGTTCTCGTCGGTGAGGCCCCTCGCTTGAACGATCTCGTTCTGCAGCTGTTCCAACTCGTCCTTAAGCTCCCGGTTCTCCTCTCGGAGGTTTGCGAGGTCCCCTATCGCGGAGAAGAAATCACCCACGGGCCGGGTAACGGTCGTGAGCCCCCGCTGGATCGGGGCCACGACGGCCGCGGTGAAGTCGCGGATCTTCTCGAGGGGGCCGGACCCGCCTCGGAAGTCGAGCGTGATTATCAGTATGGACAGGGCGAGGAAAACGAGAAGGAACGCTCGGCCTCGCCCTTTGCGGCGATGCATCTATAAAAACCTCGGTCGCAAGTCGCGAAGATCTTTGGGCAGCCTCTACCGTGCGGGGGCCGCTCCTGGCTCCACATCGTCCCACATATCCCTGGTCGAGGGTTTTTGGACCAGATCTCGACGCCTATAGCGGACTTTCGAGGAAGGGAAAGTGGATCGGGCGGGTGGAGCGGCCCGTCAGTGGCGGGTAGAGGAGATCAGGACCCGCTTCAGGGCCTCGAACTCCTCCAGGCACTTGCCCGAGCCCACCGCCACGGAGATCAGGGGGTCGTCGGCGATGTGGATCGGCATACCGGTCTCGTGCTTCAGGCGCTCATCGAGCCCCTTCAGGAGCGAGCCGCCCCCGGCCAGGACGATGCCCTTGTCCATGATGTCGGCGGCGAGCTCGGGCGGCGTCTTGTCGAGAGTGTTTTTGACCGCGTCGACGATCGCGTTGACGGGCTCCTCGATGGCGCGCCGGATCTCTTCCGCCGAGACGACGATGGTCTTCGGAAGCCCGGTGACGAGGTCACGGCCGCGGATCTCGGCCTGCTGCTCCTCGGGAAGAGGGAACGCGGAGGCGATCGCCATCTTGATCTCTTCCGCGGTGCGCTCGCCGAGCATCAGCGAGTACTCCTTCTTGATGTAAGTGATGATCGACTCGTCGAGTTCATCTCCTCCGATACGGATCGACTGACTCGTCACGATGCCGCCCAGCGACACGACGGCAACCTCGGTCGTACCTCCACCGATGTCGACGACCATGTTGCCGGTCGGCTCGTGAACCGGGAGCCCGGCACCGATCGCCGCGGCCATCGGCTCTTCGATGATGAACGCGCTGCGCGCGCCGGCGGAGATCGTGGCTTCCTCGACCGCGCGCTGTTCAACGCCGGTGATACCGGACGGGACGCACACGACGACGCGCGGCTTCGCGAGGAACGAACGACGATGAACCTTCTGGATGAAGTAGCGAAGCATCTTCTCGGTGACGTCGAAGTCGGCGATCACCCCGTCTTTCAGTGGACGGATCGCGACGATGTGGGCCGGTGTACGGCCGATCATGCGCTTGGCCTCGGAGCCCACCGCGAGGATCGCCCCGGACTTCGTGTTCAGCGCGACGACCGACGGCTCGTTAAGGACGATCCCCCGGCCGCGGACGTAGACGAGAGTGTTGGCGGTACCTAGATCGACCGCCATGTCGCGGCCGATGAATTGGAACATGCTGTCCATGCTGTGAGACTCCTGACACCTTGTGTTGTTTATGAGACTTCTTGTGAGATTGTTCCAGTCCCAGAGGCTACCCGAAAGGCCGCTCTCGTACTTTCCGGTGCAGTAGATGTGCACATGGAGCAGTGATTCTGCTTCAGAAACGAGTTTAGGGGAAGAAGAGGCCGATCTCTCGGGTCGCGGACTCCGGCGAGTCGGAGCCGTGGACGATGTTCTCGGTGATCACCGCGGCGAAGTCTCCGCGTATCGAGCCGGGGACCGCGTCGAGAGGGTTGGTGGCGCCCATGATCTGCCGCATCCCTTTCACAGCGTCCTCTCCCTCGACGACCATGGCGACAACCGGGCCCGACGTGATGAAGGAGACGAGCTCGCCGAAGAAAGGCTTCTCCGTGTGTTCCGCGTAATGACGTTTCGCAAGATCCTCATCGATGGTGAAGAGTTTCATCTCCCGCACGTCGTATCCCTTGTCCTCGACGCGTTTGATGACCTCACCCACGAGTCGGCGGCGAACCCCATCGGGTTTCACCATCACGAACGTCTTCTCCATCTGCTCCTCCTTCGTGCATGACTACCTAACCGAGTAGGAAGCTGCGCGCTTCCCCTACTACGTAGTGGGAGCCGGTGATCGTGACGAGGTCGTCCGGCCCCGCCCCCTGCATCGTCGAACTGACGGCCGCAGGTACGCCTTCGATCACTTCGTGGCTCAAACCTAACCGCTCACACGCGTCGGCCAATTCTTGAGGGGGAACCGAACGAACCGACCGGGCCTCTGTCAAGACGAGATGAGAGGGGACGCGCGAGATCTCGCGCAACATCCCCTCGTGATCCTTGTCGCGGAGGATGCCGACAACGAAGATCACCCGTTCGAAAGCGAACGCCTCCCAGAGACTAGAGACAAGCGCGGACATCCCATCCGGGTTGTGGGCGACGTCGAGCACGACCGAGGGCGTTTCTGGTGCAGGAATGTCAGGGATATCGCTCGGATTTCGACTAGGAAAGGTCAGGGGTTCGAGACGGCCCGGCACGACGGACTTTGCGAAGCCTTCCGCCACGACCTCCTGCTCGAGGTCTTGAGCCGGGAGGAACCGGGTGACCGCCTCGAGCGCGGTGGCGGCGTTGAGCCCTTGATGAGCCCCGTGAAGGGGGAGGAAGAGGCCCTCGTAAGCGGCCGCGGAGGTCGAGATCGAGAGATACCGCCCTCCGATCGCGATGAGGTTCTCCGTGACCGAGAAATCCTTGTCGGCACGGGACAGCTTGGCCCCGGCCCCCGCAACCTCGGCCTCGATGACCGTGAGCGCCTCTCCCGGAGCCTCTCCCGTCACGACCGTGGCGTTCGGTTTGATGATCCCGGCCTTCTCCTTCGCTATCGATGCCTTGTCGTTACCGAGCAGGCCGGTGTGGTCGAAAGACACGTTCGTCACCACGGCGACCGGGGCCGGGACGACGTTGGTCGCATCCCACCGACCCCCGAGCCCCACCTCGACCACGGAGATATCGACCGGCGCCTCGGCCGCCCACAGGAAGTACAGCGCGGTCAACACCTCGAAATAGCTGAGCTTCTCCCCGAGCCGTCCCTCGACGAGTGTGAGGTAGGGGCGCATGTGGTCGAACATCTCCCCGAAGACATCCTCCGTTATCGGTTCTCCCGAGAGGGTGATGCGCTCGCGCACCGTCTCCAGGTGAGGAGACGTATAGGTGCCGACCGTGAGACCCGTAGCGGCCAACAGAGCGCTCGCTATGCGCGCGGTCGACGTCTTCCCGTTCGTGCCGGTGATGTGGATCGTCGGGATCGAGAGTTCCGGGTGATTGAGAGCCTCGCAGATCGCCTGGATCCGGTGGAGCGACGGCGCGAGCGACTTCATCGCGTCGATCCCCAAACCATTCAGGTAGGCGTGTGCTTCTTCGAAGCCACTCATCTCAGCGCTTGCAGTTGGGCCTCGAGCTTCTCCTTCGCGGCCCTCGCCTCCTCGAGTTTCTTCCGCTCCTTCTGGACGACCGCGGCCGGAGCTTTGTCGACGAAGTCCGAGTTCGAGAGCTTCCCCTGCGCGCGTGCGACCTCGGACTCCATGTCGCGGATGCGGGAGAGTAATCCCTCGCGCTCAACGTCCGGGTCGACCAAGCCACCGAGGTCGAGCGATGCCTCTATCCCCACGTCGGTGATGGTGCGCGCCCCGGCGCCGTCCTCCGGTAGCGCATCGACGATCTCGAGCGATTCCAACCGCGCCAAGGCAACGATCGCGTCCCGCATCTCCTCGACCTCGGCGCGGTGGGGGCCGGCGGCCACATAGGCCGGAACTCGACGCCCCTGTGGGAATCCCCTGTCGACCTTGATACGCCGAAGGCGCGTGACGAGATCCTGGAACCGGACCATGAGGTTCTCGACATCCGGGTCACGATCCGTGTCGATGTGAGGCCAGTCCGCCGTCATTATCGAGTCCGACTCGGGACGCACCTTCTGCCACAACTCCTCGGTGAGGAACGGCATCACTGGATGGAGCAGGCGGACGGTGACGTCGAGCACGTGCAGCAGGACACCCTTGGCCGCAGGGGCGTCGGCGCCGGAGAGACGCATCTTCGCGAGTTCGATGTACCAGTCGCAGTATTCGCTCCACGTGAACTGCTGAAGCGTTCTCATGGCCTCCGCGAGATTGAAGTTGTCGAGATGCCGTTCGTAAGCCTCTGCGGTTGCAGCAAGGCGCGACAGGATCCAGCGGTCGGTGATGTCCAGCTTCTCCGGCAACTCCGGCCGTTCATCGCCGAGTGATATCACGACGAACCTCGCCGCGTTCCACAGCTTGTTCGCGAAGTTGCGGGCCCCCTCGATCCGGTCCTCAGAGAAGTTGACGTCGTTGCCGGACGTCGCCGAGGATGCCAGCGAGAAACGCAAGGCGTCGGCACCGAAGTTCTCGATGAGATCGAGAGGATCGATGACGTTCCCGAGCGACTTCGACATCTTCTTGCCGGCCTTGTCGCGCACGATCCCGTGGATCAAGACGTCGTGGAAGGGGATGTCCTTCATGAAATAGAGCCCGGAGAAGATCATCCGGGCGACCCAGAGGTAGAGGATCTCGTAACCCGTGACCATCAACGTGGTGGGATAGAACGTCTTGAGCTCTGGCGTCTCGTCGGGCCACCCGAGCGTCGAGAAGGGCCATAGCTGTGAGGAGAACCATGTATCGAGCACGTCCGGATCCTGGGTGAGGTTGCGCGAGCCGCACTCGGAACACGCGGACGGGTCCTCCAGCGCGGCGAAAGTGTGACCGTTGTCGCAGTACCAGACCGGGATGCGGTGCCCCCACCAGATCTGCCGCGATATGCACCAATCCCTGACGTTCTCCATCCAGTCGAGATATTGCTTCGCGAAACGCTCGGGAACTATCCGAACGGAGCCGTCCCTCACGACATCCATCGCAGGTCTAGCGAGCGGCTCCATCTTCACGAACCACTGCTCCGACAACCACGGCTCGATCTCGGTGCCGCATCGGTAGCAGTGCCCGACAGAGTGAACGTAAGGACGGTCGACGACGTCCACCAAGCCCCGGGCCTGCAGTTCCTTGAGGACGGCAGCGCGCGCTTCGTGTCGATCCATCCCGGCGAACGGCCCCCCTTGCTCGTTCACCCGGGCGTGCTCGTCGAGGACGTTGATCTTCTCTAGGTTGTGCCGTTCCCCGATCTCGAAATCGTTCGGGTCGTGAGCCGGAGTCGCTTTGACGGCACCGGTGCCGAACTCCGGGTCAACGAGCGCGTCGGCAACGATAACCATCTCGCGCTCGGGGAAGAAGGGGTGCAGGAGCTTGCGGCCGACGAGCGACTTGTACCTCTCGTCGTCGGGATGCACGGCGACACCACTGTCACCCAGCATCGTCTCGACACGGGTCGTGGCGACGGCGATCTCGCCGGAGCCGTCCGCCAGCCGATAGCGGAAGGTAACGAGCTCCCCGGCAACGTCCTCGTGTTCGACCTCGATATCGGACAGAGCAGTCGTGTGGAAGGGGCACCAGTTGATGATGCGGTTGCCGCGATAGATGAGCCCGTCCCCGAACCATCGAACGAATACCGTGCGAACCGCGCGTGACAGCCCTTCGTCCATGGTGAATCTCTCGCGGTCCCAGTCGCACATCGCGCCGAGCCGCCGGATCTGCTGGAGGATGCGGCCTCCGAACTCACGTCTCCACTCCCACACCCGCTCGACGAAAGCCTCGCGACCGATGTCCTGGCGGCTGGTGTCCTCCTTCGCCAGTTCGCGCTCCACGACGTTCTGCGTCGCGATGCCGGCATGGTCAATCCCCGGGAGGAACAAGACTTCCCTGCCCTGGAGCTTCGCGCGGCGCGCGTACAGATCCATCTGGGTCTGTCCGAAAGCGTGCCCCATGTGGAGCGCGCCCGTGACGTTCGGCGGAGGGATGACCAGCGACCACGGCTCCCTATCGGAGACCGGATCGGCGTGGAAGTAACCCTGCTTCTCCCAGTGGTCGTACCAGCGATCTTCGATCGCGCTGGGGTCGTACGCGGTCGGCAGGTCTTCGCTCACTCGATCCCCACCACGAACCGCTGGAGAGCGGTGCCACCCTCGACCTTCACGCCGACCACCGCATAGGTGAAGTGTTCCAGCACGGGACGAACCTCCTGCTGGATGACATCGTCCTCGGCGCCCCCGACGCCCCCCTGCGGAAGGAAGTTGTCAGCAAGCTGCAATGCGGCTTCGATGTCGACGAAGAAGATCGGGTTGAGGTCCTCGCCGATTAGTTCGTCCACGTCGTCGAACCGCTCGGAGTCCCCGAGCGATGTATCACCGGACAACAGGTCATCCGTGGCCTTTTCGCCGACCGCGACGATCAGGCTCTCGCCTCCAAGAACGTTGATCGGCACCGGGAGCCCAGGCACCTGGACCGAATAGCCTGATCGTCCGTCGCGCTCCAACGGTTCGAGGAGACCCGGCTGCTCTCGGTTCGCAAGTTGGACCAGCGCGTCGAGTGCAGCATCACTCTTGGCCGGATCCGAACTTTCGACGACCAGACCGCCGCCGATGCTCTGGAGATCCGTCCCTTGCACGAAGAGGCCCGCATTCCCCATCCAGGAAAGGATGTCCTCGCGAAGGTCCAGGCCGGTCTCGGCGCGAACCGCTCGCTCCACCTCGGCAACATCGGCGGCGCCCCCGGAGTCCTCGATCGACCGGATCGTGAGTTCGGCGAGAAGACCAACCTGAGGTAAGCCGAGCGCGGCCCACGACGCACCGGGCAGATCGCGCACCAGGCCCTGCCCTTCGAAGGCGCGCGTGATGTCGCTGTAGGCCCCCTCCTCGGCCAGCCGGGTGCTCGTCTCGATCATGGCCCCATCTGATGCCGCTCGTACCGCGAACGCATAGGGGCCCAAGGCGTCGAACTCCCTCAAGGATTCGAACTGAGCGCTCGTTCGAGGATCGAGGGCGGGGTCCGCCGCCAGCACCTCCAGGAATCCGCCGGCGTCGAAGTAGACGAGCGCGATCCGATCCTCGTAGAACGGCTCGACAGTCGCCCGGTACTCGTCCGAGTCCTCCAGCGTTGATCCTTGCGATGCATCGATCGCGGCGGTGACGGCCCCTTCGGTTCCCACCACCAGGTAGCTCTCGACGAAGCCGTATGCGGCCGCCGGCTCGTCCTCGGCCGGATCGGGATCGACCCGATACTCGATCCCCTCGTGCGTCCGGGTCTCCAGGTCCACCTCGGTCTCGGACTGCGACTCCAGGACCTTGTCGATCGCCTCTTGGGTGGCATCCTCATCGTCGGTCGCAAGGAGTGCCGCCGCATCCGGCACGATCTGCCCGGAGCTCGGGGGAACGACGAACCCCGCGATCTGATCGCCGAGCCAGGGCTCGATGTCGTCCTCGAAGTTGATCCCCAGCGGCTCGAGCTCGGGGTCGAGGAGGTTGATGAGGAGGTTCTTCGTGTCGTCGAACGACTCCGTCTGGGGGAATCTCTGCAGCAACGAGTCGATCGCGCGCTTCTGATCGTTGGAAGGGTTGACGTAGAGGCTCGCGAAGACCCCCGCGTTCTCGGGCGTGATCGAGATCGCGACGTCGTCGGGAACCCGATCCCACACCCTCTGGTAGGCGTAGACGCCGGCTGCGGCCAGAACGACCACGCAGACGATCAGCGCTATCCACTTCCCCTTCAAACGAACCCCCATCGCCGAGCTACGGGCACGCGAGGACGATATCGCCTACCCGGCGGGACCGAACGTGGATCTGTGAGCGAGGGTCCTAGGCGGAGCGTTCCCCGCGGGCCGGGCGCTCGGTGCGCTCTTTGGCCCTTGGAACGAGCGTCGGATTTACCTTCTCGAGTACGACCTCGCGATTGATGATGCACTTGCCGACGTTCTCTTCGCTCGGCAGGTCGTACATCACGTTGAGTAGCACCTCTTCGAGGATCGCGCGCAGGCCGCGAGCGCCCGTGCCTCTCAACATCGACTGCTCCGACACGGCCTCGAGCGCGTCGTCGGTGAACTCGAGCTCGACGCCGTCGAACTCGAAGAACTTCCGGTACTGACGGATGAGAGCGTTCTTCGGCTCGGTGAGGATCTTCACCAGCGCGTCCTTATCGAGGTTGTGGACGCTGGTGATGACGGGGAGCCGTCCAATGAACTCGGGGATCAGGCCGAACTTCAACAGATCCTCGGGGAGCACCTGCTCGAGGATGTCGCCGATGTCTTTCTCCTCCATGCGGCGAACGTCGGCGCCGAAACCGATCCCCTTGCGACCGACGCGGTTCTCGATGAACTTCTCCAACCCCGCGAAGGCCCCGCCGCAGATGAACAGAACGTTGGTCGTGTCGATCTGGATGAATTCCTGGTGCGGATGCTTGCGGCCGCCCTGTGGAGGAACCGAGGCGGTCGTCCCCTCGAGGATCTTCAGGAGGGCTTGCTGGACCCCCTCGCCCGAGACGTCGCGCGTGATCGACGGGTTCTCGCTCTTGCGAGCGATCTTGTCGACCTCGTCGATATAGATGATTCCGGTCTCTGCGCGCTTCACGTCGTAGTCGGCCGCCTGGATCAGCTTCAGCAAGATGTTCTCGACGTCTTCGCCGACGTAGCCGGCCTCGGTAAGGGCGGTCGCATCGGCGATCGCGAACGGGACGTTCAACATCCGCGCCAGCGTTTGAGCGAGCAGGGTCTTGCCGCAACCCGTCGGACCGAGAAGAACGATGTTGGACTTCGCCAGCTCCACGTCGGCATCCTTGGAGCCGACCTGGATGCGCTTGTAGTGGTTATAGACCGCCACCGAAAGGACCTTCTTCGCCTGATCCTGACCGACGATGTAGTCGTTCAGGAACTCGTAGATCTCTTTCGGTTTGGGGAGATCTTCGAGCTTCAGTTCGGGGGTTTCGGCAAGTTCCTCTTCGATGATCTCGTTGCAGAGATCGATGCACTCATCGCAGATGTAGACGCCCGGACCGGCGATGAGTTTCTTTACCTGCTTCTGAGACTTCCCGCAGAAGGAACACTTCAGCAGGTCGCCGCCGTCCCCGAACTTCGGCATCTACCCCCCTAAGCCTCAGGATCTTGAGCGGGCTTCAGCGCCGGGTCCTTCTCCTCGGCGATCCGGTTCGGTTCGCCCGGCATCAGCACTCCACCCATCTTCTCCGCAGCGATCCGGCTGGCCAACACGTCGTCGATAATACCGTAGGCGTTCGCTTCCTCCGAGGTCATGAAGCGATCTCTGTCGATGTCCTTCTCGACCTGCTCGACCGGCTGCCCCGTGTGCTCGGAGATGATCTCTGCCATCCGCCTACGTAGAGAGAGAACCTCGCGCGCCTGGATATCGATGTCGGTAGGAGTGCCCGAGAAGCCCGCCGACCCCTGGTGGATCATGATCTTCGCGTTGGGCAGCGCGTAGCGCTTGCCGTTGGCGCCACCGCAGAGAAGGATCGCGCCCATTGACATGGCCATCCCGACGCAGATGGTCGAAACGTCCGGCTTGATGTACTGCATCGTGTCGTAGATCGCCATCCCGGCATATACCTGCCCGCCGGGACTGTTGATGTAGAGGTTGATGTCTTTGTCCGGGTCCTCCGACTCGAGATGCAGGAGCTGAGCGACGATCAGGTTCGCCACCTGATCGTCGACGGGCGTCCCCAACATCACGATCCGCTCTTTGAGAAGACGCGAATAGATGTCGAAGGAGCGCTCGCCTCGGCTCGTCTG
The DNA here is from genome assembly GCA_050694195.1 of Actinomycetota bacterium. Classification (GTDB taxonomy): domain Bacteria; phylum Actinomycetota; class CADDZG01; order CADDZG01; family WHSQ01; genus JBOGXG01. Next base: position 10,081 of record JBOGXG010000246.1, read on the forward strand.
CTCGACGACCATGGGGACCAGATAGTTCTTGTAGGGATCCTCGTTACTCATCTGATGGTCCTCCCGACTGCTTGTGTACCAATGACCCGTCGGCACTGCTCCCAGCCTAATGATCGGATGGGACTACTTCTGCGGTTTCGGCAACTTCATCTTCCGCCGCCTGGTCGGCGCCGACCCCCTCGGCCGCCGGCGGCGTCCTCGGCTCCGGACGATTGGCGACGTCGATCTGCTCCACTATGTGGTCGAGGGCCTTTCGCCTCAGGATATCGGCCGCTAATGCGCCTAAACCCTGCTGAGCGACCAATTGTTCCGCGACCTCCTTCGGGTCCCGTTGGGAGCGGGCCGCGGCGTAGGCGATCTCGAGTCCGATGTCCTCCTGACTCACCTCGATCTTCTCCGTCCTTGCCACCTCTTCGAGGAGGAGTTCGGCCTTGACCGAGCGAGCGGCCTGGCCCCTTAGGTCGGCGCGGATCTCGAGCTCCGTGGTCCCGCTCTGCGACGCGTATGTGTCGAGGGTCATCCCGGCCCGCTTGAGATCGTCCTCGATGTGGTGCAAGCGATGCTCGAACTCGCTCTCCACGAGCTTCTCGGGGGACTCGATGTCGGCCGCGTCCACGAAGGCGTTCAGAGCGAGCGAGCGAAGCTCGTCCATCACCGCGTTGTACTTGACGTCGGCCAGCCGTTCGCGCAGGTCGTCCTTCAACTCTTCGAGCGAGTCGAACTCACCCACCGTCTTCGCGAAGGCTGCATCCAGCGGTGGCAACTTCTTCGTCTTGACCTCTTTGAGAAGGACCGTGAACTGCAGCTCCTGGGGACCGCTCTCCGGTCCCGCCGGCACCGGATCTGTGAACTTGAGGATCGCCCCGGCCCGTTCGCCTTGGAGCTGATCGTCGAGACTGGGCGGCCCCATCCCGGATCCGACCTCGTAGAGATAGTCCGGAGCGCTCGCGCCCTCCACGGGTTCGCCGTTGCTGTAACCCTTGAGGTCGATCACCACGTGGTCGCCGCGCCGCACCTCGCGCGACACGGGTTCCAGCTCGGCGAAGTTATCCCGCAACCTTTCCAGCTGTTGATCGACGTCCTCGTCGGTGACGTCCGTGGGAGGGGCCTCGACGCGAACCGCCTCGTAGCCGGGCAAGGTGATCTCCGGGCGCACGTCGACGGTCGCCTCGAACACCAACGGCGACCCCTCCTCGAAACTCGTTACCTCTATATCCGGGGGCGCGATCGCTTCGAGATCCTCCGCCTGGAGAGCCTCGCGGTAGAGGTCGGGCAGAGCATCTCTCAACGCCTCTTCCCTCACCACCTCCGGCCCCACCCGCGCGTCGATCAACTGACGCGGCACTTTCCCTTTCCGGAAGCCGGGGACCTTCACCTCGCTCGCCCACCGCCGGTAAGCCGCGCTGATGGCGCCCTTGAGGTCGGCTTCGGGGACTTCGACGGTGAGCTTCACCTGATCCTTACCGATGCGTTCTGAGGTGGTAGCTAGGGCCATAGAGGGGCATCCTAAGGGTGGGAAGGCTTCTTACCTGTAAAGAAAGAAGGACTCTGGCACGTTCGTGAAGAAAGCCTCTTCACGAGCTTCTCAACTTACGTTTAAGTCCAGATGACTGGGGGGCTTTAGTCCCGATCACTGGGGGCGGAGCGGGAAGAGTCCCGGGTTGGGAGCCAGGAGCCGCGCTAGGCGGACGAAAGTGGGGATGGCGACCCCTGACTCCCAACTCGGGACTTCCCTATCCTTGGGATTCCGCCGAAACCTTCCCGTCACTCATTGTAAGTGAGTCGTGACACTAGCTGCCACCCCGCCTACGCTGGGATAACGCGACGGTCGCCCTGCGTAAGATGTTTCGCACGGGGCGTAGCGCAGCTTGGTTAGCGCGCAGCGTTTGGGACGCTGAGGTCGCCGGTTCGAATCCGGCCGCCCCGACAGACCGCCCGTGAAGTAAAATCCCGCCTTCTGCGGGAGTAGCTCAATGGTAGAGCCCTAGCCTTCCAAGCTAGTTACGGGGTTTCGATTACCCTCTCCCGCTCTAGAAGGGCGCATCTCGGTTTCGAGCGCGAAACGTGCATAGGAACGTGCAACCTTTCGCGCTCAAAAGAGGAGGGTCTCTCTATTGACGAGCGTCGGCGAGGTTGTTCGGAAGAACTCCGAGATGTATCTCGGGTGGCTTCGGGAGGCTTGCTCGATCCCCACCGTCGCCGAGGATCGCGATGCGCTGGCGACGATGGCGGGTTGGCTCGAGGCTCGTTTCACGGATCTCGGTGGCACGGTTGAGCGACTACGTCATGAGGACTATCCGGAAGCGCTCCTGGCGACACTGGGCTCGGGCGAGCGCACGCTCCTTATCTACGACCATTACGACGTTCAGCCGGTTGATCCGATCGCGCTCTGGGATTCGAAGCCGTTCGAACCAGAGATCCGGGAGGGGCGGTTCTACGCGCGGGGCGCGGCGGACAACAAGGGAGACCTGATCGCACGGCTCGCGGGTATGCATGCGTACCTCGAGGTGCACGGCTCCCTTCCGATCACGGTGAAGTTCATCGTGGAAGGTGAAGAGGAGACGGGATCGGGCTCGTTCCAGGAGATAGTCGTCAAGTACGCCGACAAGATCGCTGCCGACGGATGCATCTGGGAGGGCAACGGCATAGATCACGAGGGCCGGCCGGAGTTCGTGTTCGGAGCCAAGGGTCTCGCCTACGTCGAGTTGAACTACCGAGGATTGAGCGACGATCAGCACTCATCGACGGCGGTCTACGTTCCGAGTCCCGTGTGGCACATGGTGGAAGCGCTATCGACGCTCCGTTCTCCCGACGGTACCGTGTTGATCGACGGCTTCTACGATGACGTGCTCCCGCCGAGCCCCGAGGACGAAGAGATGTTGCGAGGCCTCCCTTTCGCCGAGGACGAGGAGAGGAGGAGGCTCGGCATCGACGAGTACGTCGACGGCGCCGGCGGCATCGAGCTCCTCCGGAGGATCTTCTTCGAGCCCTCGTGCAACATCGCCGGCATCGTCGCCGGTTTCACGGTTCCGGGTACGTCGAAGACGGTGCTGCCGAAGGAGGTCTTGGCGAAACTAGACATGCGGCTCGTTCCCAACCAATCGCCGGACGACGTCGTCGACAAGCTCCGGAAACACCTGGACGCGCGCGGGTTCGATGACATCGAGATAACCCGATTCTCGAACGAGCATCCGGTGCGATCGCCGGCGAACTCACTGGTGGCCCGCGCAAGCATCGAGGCCGCGAAGGAGGTCTTCGACCAACCCCCCGCGCTGCAGCCGATGATGATCGGCACCGGTCCGATGTACCCGATCGCCCAGCAGGTGGGCATCCCGACCGTGTCGCCCGCGGGCGTCCATAGGCCGGACTCGAACATCCACGCGCCCAACGAGAGCTGTCGCGTGGAGGACTTCTACAAGATCGTTGAGTACACGGCCGCGTACGTGAAGACGTTCGGTGACCTCGAAGCCTGAGCTTCGCATCGAGCTCGATCCGGAACTCAGTCCGGAACTGTCGGAGGCGCTGCTCGACCTCTGGACCGAAGTGTCCAATGCAGGAGGTGCCGTCGGATTCGTTCCTCCGGTCACGACCGAGGACGTGCGTCAGACCGCCGACATCGCCTTCCGGCGCATACGAGACGGAGAAGACCATCTCGTGGTTGCGTTCCACGACGACGCTCCGGTGGGATTCCTGTTCCTCGAGCAGCGCCCCGGTGAGCTCTTCCGCCACTGGGCAACCATCAAGAGGCTCCAGGTGCATCCCAAGCTTCAGGGCAGCGGATCGGGGGGCGTCCTGCTCGAAGAGACGCATCGTCTCGCGCGTCGCCTCGGGCTGGAGGCCCTACATCTCACGGTCCGCGGAGGAACTGGAACGGAGCGCTTTTACGAACGCTACGGGTACGGAACCGTCGCCCGGATCCCGGGCGTGATCCGGGTCGCGCCCGACGACACCCGCGACGAGCTCTACATGGTCAAGAACCTGTAGCGAGAAATCCCCCGGTTAGTGAGGAACTGGAGGATATGGGGCGAGTCGGCCCCCCGACGGTCGGAAGTTCTAGGCCGAATGGGTCTCTGCAGGGCTCAAGCCCGGGCACAACGACGCCGAAGTTAACCCTGTAGGTCCGAACGAAAAGGCAAACCCGCGGCAACGCGGGGACGCAAAGCCAGGGGCCCGTTTCTTGCCGGAAGCGGGTAGCCCAGCTCCCGAACCGGAGGCGATATGTACCGCGTCAAACTCTTGCTCGTTACGGCGATCCTTGCGTCGCTCTTCCCCACTCTGGCACCGACGAGTTCCGCCGCGGAGGTCGCGCGCAGCAGCGCCGCCGATCCGGCTTTCGGGGTGCAGTTCCACGCCACATGGTCCGACTACTCGGACGAGCAGAGGCTCGAGGTCCTCGACAAGCTCGCGGCCGCCGGCATCAAGTGGGTGCGGGTCGACATGGGGTGGGCCTCCTTCCAGGAGGATACGCGCAACTCCTTCACCCAGTACCACGTCGACAAGGCCGATTGGATCGTGAACCAGGCTCGCGCCCGGGGCATCAACGTCCTCGGCATGCTGTGGCGGACGCCCGACTGGGCGAACGGTGGAGCCGGCACCGACACTCCCCCGACCGACCCCGACGACTACGGCCGGATCGCGCGCTGGGCCGCGGAGCACTTCAAGGGCCGCGTGGCCGCGTGGGAAGTCTGGAACGAGCCGAACCTCGATTACTTCTTCAACGGAACGCCCGGGGATTACGTGAGGCTCCTCAAGGCGTCCTACTCCCAGTTCAAAGCGGGAGACCCGAACGCGAAGGTGGTCCTCGGCGGCCCGTCCTACAACGACACCGACTGGCTGAAGAAGGTCTACGACGCCGGTGCTCAGGGCTACTTCGACGTCATGGCGACCCACCCGTACCAGGGCGTTGCCGACGCCCCACCCGAGAAGCCCGACGACGGAACGATCTGGACGCTGTCTCACGTCGAGGCGGTGCACGACCTCATGGTGAGGAACGGCGACGGCAACAAGAAGATCTGGTTCACCGAGTACGGATGGTCGTCGCACCCCAACCAGCCCGGCTACAGCAACTGGGAGCGCGGGGTCAGCGAGCAGCAGCAAGGTGATTTCCTCGTTCGCTCGATCAAGTACGTGCGGGACAACTACCCCTACGTCACTCACATGTTCTGGTACAACGAGCGGAACCGCGACACGGGGGCCGAACAACTCGACAACTACGGTCTGTTGGAGAGGAACCTCACCCCGAAGCCGGCCTACCGCGCGGCGAAGGACTATCTCACGTCGAATCAGCCGGCGCCGGCCCCCACTCCCACGCCGACCCCGACCCCCGTGCAGAGCCCGACCCCGGTGCAGAGCCCGACCCCCGCGCCGACTCCCACTCCGGTGCAGAGCCCGACTCCGACGCCGCAGGCAAGCGCAACCCCGGTTCCGGTTCCCACCGCGGTGCCGACGCCGGGTCTGCCCACCCCGTCACCCGATGTCGATGTGACTCCGCTGCCGGATCCTCTTCCGACGGTGGAGCCGACGATCCCGGGAGCGACTCCCAGCCCAACGCCCGACCCGACGCCGCCGGACGACGACGACAAGTCGGTGAACCTCATCAAGAACCCCAGCTTCGAAAGGGGCAAGGGTGGGTGGAGGACCAAGGGCGCGGGTCTCTCGACGATCCGCGTCGCCCGCTCCGGTTTCAAGGCGGGCAAGGTGAAGCAGCGTCGCCGCCTCTCGAGGATCATCTCCGACGCCGTGCGTGTGCCGGACGCGACCTTGGAAGCCGGCGGCTTCTTCCGGGCGCAGCGAGGCCGGCGCGTGAGGATCGTCGTCGTCGAGACGAACAGAGGCCGCGTCGTCACCCGCCGCGAGAGATCGGTGAGAGCGACGGGTGCATGGTGGCAACCCCTACCCGAACTCCACTACGACGTGAGACGAACCGGGAGCAAGGTCTCGCTGAAGATCAAGGCGCGCGGCCGCAAGGGTCACATGCTCGTGGACGACGTCTACATGCAGCCGGCCGCGCAGTAGACGGGGTCCTACTCACGCCCTCGCTTCATCCGGTTCCTGACGCGGCGCGCCAGCGGAGCTCCGTGCGCGTACACGGCCCCCTCGAGCCGACCGACCAAGGAAGGGGCGAAGCTCCGTAGCAGGATCTGATCGCGGAAGTGCCTCGCCCAACGATGCTTCCACGGCTCGTCGTGGCCCAAGAACTCGTAACTCGTGAGCCCCGCGGCGAAGGCCCTCTCGATCATGTCGTGGCGGATGAGGATGCCGGGCCCGAACGATCCGAACTCGGGGTCGTAGCTGGTCTTCAGAAGGAAGTGGATGCCACCCTCCTCGAGGGATAGGT
>JBOGXG010000247.1:0-7845 GCA_050694195.1 Actinomycetota bacterium
GTGTTCCAGGTAGTCGTCCGTTACCTCGACCAGGTCGCCGACCAGTTCCGCGGCACGCTCGAAGCCGTCGTCGTGGAGACGGTCTCTCAAGCCGGCCAGGGTGCTGGCCAGCAGAACGACGACCAGATCCCCGAGATCCGGCTCCGTCATCGCGGGTCCTTCGGCTGCATCACTTCGGGATGCTTCCGCCAGTAGTGCTTGCGCACGGCTGAGCCCTTCGACCAACCGTCCGGCACCCTGATCGCGGTCCCACACGTCTTGCATCGAGGGGAACGCGTGCGTTCTTTCCCTTTCTCTTTCCGGGCCTTCGGCGAGGACAAGCCAACACCTCCTTGCGCCCGGGAGTCGCGGCTCGTCGACATTACGCACGGGGTGAGACACTAAGTCGCGGAGGCCCGGGGGGGTTCATCCCCGTGACTCCCAGGTGTACGCTTCGGCGGCACCAAGAGCAGGGGGACAGGTTTGGCCGAACAACGGAGTGGAGCCGAGACATCCACGATCCCGGAAGAGATGAGCGCGGTAGATCGCGCCGTGACCGACGCGCGCGAGGGGGAGAGACGGGCGCGACTGGCGGCCGATCACGCCGTTGGCCGGCTGGTCACCCTCCAGAACGTGACGGCCGCGCTCAACGAGGCGACTTCGGTGTCCAGCATCATCGACGTCATCCTCGAGCAAGTACACGGAGCGTTCGCACCGCGTTCGGGCCTCATCGCGCTGCTGGACGAGGCCGCGGGCCGGCTGACGATCGCCGGCAGCTTCGGTTACTCGCCGGAGCTGATGGACGAGTGGCGCGCCTTCCCTCTCGACGCTCCACTTCCTCTCTCGGACGCAGTCCGAACGGGGGCACCCGTAGTCACGCGCACCTTGGTCGAACTGAAAGAGAGATATCCGCTCTTCGCGTCGCACCAGCCGGAGAATCACGCGTTCGTGGGTGTGCCGCTGGATGTGAAGGGGCGGAAGGTCGGAGGACTCGGTTTCAGCTTCAAGGACGCGGAGGACTTCTCCGATGACGACGTCGCCTTCTTTCGTGCCCTCGGTCGCCAGTGTGCGCAAGCGCTCGAGCGGATGCAGCTGTACGAGAGGGAGCGGGAGGCACGCCGGCGCGCCGAGAGTGCACAGAGGGATCTGGCTTTCCTCGCGGAGGCGAGTGCGATCCTCACGGGCTCCCTCGACTACGAGAAGACGCTGACGCGACTAGCCAAACTCGTCGTTCCGTCGCTGGCCGAATGGTGCAGCATCGATGTCCTGGATGAGGGGGCCGCGACGTCTCGATCCGTGGTGGTCGAGCATGCCGATCCGGGGAAGGTTGCCCTGGCGGAGGACCTTCGCCGGCGCTATCCCCCGGATCCGAACGCAGACACCGGGGTCGCCAAGGTAGTGAGGACAGGAAAGTCGGAACTTTACGAGGCGATCCCCGACGAGATGCTCGCCCATGCCGCTAGGGACGAGGAACACCTGGCACTGCTACGCGACATCGGCATGTCGAGCGCGATCGTCGTTCCGTTGACCGCGCGCGGACGGACGTTCGGAGCGGTCACCATGGTGGGGGAGGCGGAGCGACGCTTCGGACCACTCGACCTGTCGCTTGCCGAAGAACTTGCACGACGCGCCGCGCTGGCCGTCGACAACGCTCGCCTCTACCAGGAGCGGAGCCACGTGGCTCGCACCTTGCAACGAAGCTTGCTTCCACCGCGGATGCCCACGATCGACGGTGTCGAGATCGCGGCTCGCTACCGACCTGCAGCCCGCGATCACGAGGTAGGGGGCGACTTCTACGACGTTTTCCAGGATGCCCTTGGAGCGTGGGCGATCGTCGTCGGCGACGTGCAGGGCAAGGGGGCCGGAGCGGCGGCGGTCACCGGTCTCGCGCGCCACACGATACGTGCGGCCGCGATGCACCGACAGGAGCCGTCGGAAGTTCTGAAGACCCTCAACGATGTGCTGCTGACGGAAGAGACCGACAGGTTCTGCACCGTTCTTTACGGACGGCTCGTGCGAGGTGCAACGGGCGCAGTATTCACGTTCGCCTCGGGGGGCCATCCACAGCCGTACATCTTGCGCGCGAACGGAACGATCGAGGCACTCGATGCGCCGGGCATGCTCGTGGGCAGCTTCCCCGAGCTAGATGTCGTCGATGTCGCCGCTCACCTCGTGCCGGGAGACGCGGTGGTGATGTACACCGACGGCGTGATCGAAGACAGGCCGGGCAGCGGGGGCTTCGGTACGGGCGGATTGCAGGGGATCCTGGAGAAGTGCGTCGGTCTCGGCAGCGAAGGCATCGTGGGGACGATCGAGGAGCGCGTGGCGGAGCGACCCGACGTGCCCCATGACGACGTCGCGATCCTCGCGTTCCGCATCCTCTGACGCGAGGACCCTCGGATGAATGCAGTCGCCATCACGGAGCAAGCCGGGCCTGGGTCGGCACGAGTCATGGATCTGCCCGAGCCCATCGCAGGTGCCGGCGAGGTCGCGCTACGGGTGAGAGCGGCGGCGCTCAACCATCTCGACCTGTGGACGTTGTCGGGCTCGCTCCCGATCGAGATCGAGTTCCCCTTCATCCTCGGCGCCGACGCCGCCGGTGAGATCGTCGATGTGGGCGAAGGTGTCGAGGGACTACGCCCCGGAGCCCGCGTCATCGTCAACCCGGGCCTCTCGTGCGGGCGATGCGAGCGGTGCCGGGCCGGCGAGCAGTCGGAATGCACCACCTTCCGGATGCTCGGCGAGCACAGATCGGGCACGTTGGCGGAACTCATCACGGTACCGGCCTCTAACGTGTTCCCCTTCCCGGGTCATCTTTCGTTCGAGCAGGCGGCCGCTCTCGGCGTCACCTTCATGACGGCGTACAGGATGCTCTTCACGAAGGGGCGCCTGCTGCCGGGGGAGTGGGTTCTCGTCACGGGGATCGGTGGAGGTCTGGCGCTCTCGCTCCTTCAACTCGCTCGTCACGTTGCGGGTCGCGTCTACGTCACATCATCGTCGCAGGCGAAGCTCGATCGCGCGAAGGGGTTGGGCGCGGACGGCGGTATCGATTACCGGAGCGATGACGTCGGGAAGGCGGTGCGGAAACTCACCTCGAAGCGAGGGGTCGACCTCGTCGTGGATTCGGCAGGAGGAGATTCGGTCGATGGATCGTTACGCGCGCTGAGACAGGGTGGCAGGATCGTCATAGCGGGCGCAACCGCGGGCAGCGTGGCGGAGTTCAACGTGAGACGGCTCTTCTGGAATCAACTCTCGATCATCGGATCGACGATGGCTTCGGACGCGGACGTATCCGACATGCTCCGGATGGTCGCGGGGGCACGGATAGAGCCGGTCATCGACGAGGCGTTCGCGCTCGAGGACGCGCCGGCTGCGATCGCCCGCCTGGCGTCGGGGGAGCAGTTCGGCAAGATCGTCGTGCGCGTGTCGGACTAGCCGCGCACCGCGTTCCGGACCGCTTGCGCCACCGCCTTCGTGGCGAGTATGCCGAGTATGTCTACGCTCGGCGGTGACCCCGAGGACTCTGGGGGGGCCGCGATGGCGAAGACGACGTCCCCGTCGTAGCGCGTGTGTGCCGGTCGTACCGCTACCGTGACCCCATCCGATCCCCGAGCCGCGAGGAAGCGAACGTCACGCTTGTCCAGGCGCGCGTCGGTAGCCAGCACCGCGAGAACCGTGTTCGATCCCAGCCGCCCCTCGTCGGGGGGCGGCTGCCAGAACCGTGGATCTGATGCCGAGGTTCCCGCGATCGTGGACCCATCCTCGTCCACGACATCGCCTATCGCGTTGACGGCCGCGAGCGCCGCGACACGATGACCGTCCTCCTCGACCTCTGCCAGCCCCAACCCGCCCGGCGCGCCGTACTCTCGCCCCGCCCACTTCCCAACCGTGCATCCGGTTCCCACTCCTACACGTCCAGTGACGACGGTTTCCGCGGCGTCCTCGCAGGCCGCCCGCGCGTGCTCGGCGTGGGGCCACGCGGCGACCGCCGTCCCGAGATCGAACACCACCGCGGTCGGGACGATGGGGATGCGAGCAGCGGGCGTTCGGTAGCCGACGCCCTTCTCGCTCAGCCACGCCATGACGCCGTCGGCGGCCCCCAATCCGAACGCGCTCCCACCCGTCAGCAGGAGACCGTGGATCTCGTTCAACCGTTTGCTCGCCTTCAGCGATTCGATCTCCCTCGATCCCGGCGACGATCCTCTGATGTCACAGGATGCGACGTTGCCCGCGGGGGGTAGCACGACGGTGCATCCCGTCATCGAATGATCGTCGGTCCAGTGGCCGACGCGGAAGCCGGTGCCCAGGGATCCCACGCGCTATTCCTGGTACGAGAAACGTTGCTCGCGCCAGGGGTCGGCGTCGTTGTGATAGCCGCGGAGTTCCCAGAACCCGCGACGGTCGCGCGTTAGGAGTTCGAAACTCCTCACCCATTTCACGCTTTTCCATCCATACAGCTTGGGAACCACCAGTCGTAACGGGAATCCGTGTTTGGGAGCCAGAGGTTGGCCGTTGTGGCCCCACGCGACGATCGCCTCGTCCTCGAGGAGAGCCGCGAGCGGCACGTTCGCCGTGTATCCGTACTCGGCTCCAACGCTGACGAAGCGAGCGTCCCGATCCGGCTTCGCCTGTTCTATGAGGAGCTTCGTCTGGACGCCTTCCCATACGTTGTCGAGCTTCGACCAACCCGTCACGCAGTGGAAGTCGGAACGCATCTGCACGGAAGGCATCTGCTTGAGGTCCTGGTAGTCCATCACCACTTCGTTGACGGCCGCGCCCCCGATCGTGAGCGTCCATGTCGCCGGGTCGAAGCGCGGGATCGGGCCTTCGTGGAGCACCGGCCATCTCCGCGTCGCCCGTTGTCCGGGAGGCACCCGCGACCCCACATCGCTCGGCGTCTTGTCGAGGATGCCCCGATAGTCGCCGTTCTCGTTGTCGTCGGAGGCATCCACCTCGTCGGGTAACCCGCGGAGCCGTTCCAGGTCGGCAAGCCTGAGCCTTATGCGCTCGAGCATCTCGTCGTCGCCGTTCTGCGCGAGTTCTGCGGCTTTCTCGTACCGTTTCCGTGCACGATCCAGCGCCCTCTCGCCTTCTCCCGGTCGCGCATACTTGACGAAGTTGTCCGCCGTCTCGAGGAGCTTGAAGATCTTGGCCTGTGCGTCTGCCATCCCGTGAGTTTACGGCCCCCGCGTTCGATGGGGGTTGGTTGTTGCCGTCGCGAGAACGACCTCGATGGGCGGCTCATTAGTATGGTGCGGCATGCGTTGCCCTTCCTGCGCCGCCACGATCGTCGACGACGAGGCCTCTTTCTGCCCCCGGTGTGCCACCCCTCTGGGCGCCGCGGAGGGACATGTGACCGTCGAGATCTCCGATAGCGACGACTCGGGAGCGACCGAACGGATAGAACAAGCTTCCGGCCCCCCCGACACGCAGTCCGATGAGACAGGCGAACCATCTCGAGCCGGTCTCGGCGACGTCATGGCGTCCGTCGCGCGGGGCGCGCGGTCGGCCGGTTGGACCGGCGCGACGACGGTGGCTTTCTTCGGCTTCCTGTCGGCGGTCGCGCTGGGCGCCGGTCTGGTATTGGGGGCGAAGCTGCAGTACCCGGGTCTCGGCGAGGAGGCGAGCTATCTCGCCAGACTCGACGTGATCGTCATCGCCGGGTTGGGCGTTCTGGGTGCTCCGATCCACATCGGCGACCTCTCCATCTCTGCGCTGCCGATCGGCGCCCTCGTCGTCGTCGGCTGGGCTCTGGTGTGGGCGACCAGGCGGCAGTCGCGCGACGCCGGCGCGGGTGATGTTCGGAGCGCGGTGGTGGCCGGAGCGAAGGTAGCGATCCCTCTAGGCGTGATGTGCCTCATCGCGGCGATCTTCTTCCGGATCAACGAGGATCCCTCGCCGATCCGGGTCGATCCCTTCCCCGCGCTATTGGTCGGAGGCGTGTGGGGAGCGCTCTTCGGTTCCATCGGCGGCCTCCTGGTCGCCGCCGATCTCGGCGATAGGGTCCGCGGTCTCGCCGATCTAGTGGCGCGCCGCTCCCGGCTCGTTTACGAAGGAGCCGGGGCCGCCGCGTTGATGCTGACATCGACGGTCATCGTCGGTGCCGCCGGCACTCTCCTCTGGCTGATCGTCGTGTTCGCCCGAGGCCCCGCCGACTTCGGTTGGGGCGAGGCCGCTGCGGCGTTCGTTTACATGGTCGCGTTCCTTCCCAACATCGTGGTTTCCGTCGTCGCCATCGCGCTCGGCGCGCCCGTCGACGTGGGTGCGCAGGTAACGGTCGCAGGTCGGGTCGTCGGTCCGTTGCGGGAGGTGTCACTGCTGTCTGGTGACCTGCCGTACGTCGCTTTCGCTCTGCTGACCGTCCCGCTCGCGGCCTGTTTCGTCGGCGGCTATTCGGCGCGCCGGACGACGTCCGACCCCGAACGGGTCGCGGCGATCCTCGGTGCGGCCGCACTGATCTACGCGTTCTTATTCGCGGACCTCGCGATCCTTGCCGATGCTCGTGTGGGGGCCGGCCTCGTCCGGAGCAGGGGTTTCGCCCTCATCGCGCCGAGGCCGCTGATGGTCTTCCTCCTCTCGCTCGTGTGGGCGACGGCGCTCGGCTACGCGGGATGGTGGTACGCCGCGCGAGGTTCGCCCAGAACGGCGTCCCCAGAGATAGCGATCGGCCGATGACTCACATCTTCGAGCATCTCGTCGTCGGCCCCCTCGCGTGCAACTGCTACCTCGTCGGCGACGAAACAACGCGCGAGGCGATCGTTATCGACCCGGGCGGGGACCCAGAGGTGCTCGACAGGGCGATCCGATCGCACGCCTTGACGATCACCGCGATCGTTGCGACCCACGCTCATTTCGACCACGTGCTCGCAGCGGAGTACGTGAGGGCGAAGACCGGCGCGCCGTTCTATCTCCACGACGACGACAAGCCGATCCTGTCCTGGCTGCAGGAATCGGGCCGGCTGTTCCTGGGGGTCGAGCTCCCGCCACCTCCGGACGTAGATAGCTCGGCGCGCGAGGGCGAGCTCATCTCGGCGGGCAGCGCGAGGCTGGAGGTCTTCCACACACCCGGCCACTCACCGGGTTCGATCTCTCTCGTGGCGCGGGACGTGGTCTTCTCCGGCGACACGTTGTTCGCCGGCTCGATAGGGAGAACCGATCTCCCCGGCGGCGACACCGACGCGCTGCTACGAGCGGTGAGGGAGAAGTTGTTCATCCTCGACGACGCCCTGCCCGTCTTACCGGGGCACGGTCCCGCGACGACGCTCGCGGAGGAGAAGCGTTCGAACCCGTTCGTGGGCGAGGTTTCTTAGACGATCGGGTTGCTCCAGGAGCAACGGATCTTAGACAGAATGGTTGCTCTGGGGGCAACCGATCTACCGCGGAAGAGCCTAGTAATCGATCCCGTCGTCGTTCTCGGCCGATCCCTCTCCGGTGTCGCTCTTGTCACCACCGCCGGCGCCGGCCCCCGTACCACCCGCGCCGACGACGATCTCGCCGGTCATCTGGGGATGGAACTTGCAGTGGAACCCGAGCGTCGCGTCCTCGTCGGGAGCGGTGAATGTCCCACTGGCGGAGTCGCCGGCCTCCGCTTCGACCTCGAAGTCGCCGTCGTCGACCGTGAAGCTGTGGGGTGCTTCGCCGTCGTTCTGGAGGGTGATCTCGGCCTCGGCCCCCGGCTCGACCTCAACACTGTCCGGATCGAAGCTGAAATCGATGGCCGTAACAGTGACGGCCGTCGCGGCTCCACCGTTCCCCCCTTCGTCACCACCGTCGCCCGAACCGTCGCCGGCGTCATCGCCTCCACCACACGCCGTCGCCATCAGAACGACGGCGCACAACATGATCAGCAGTTTCCGGGACAAGGGC
>JBOGXG010000248.1:0-3427 GCA_050694195.1 Actinomycetota bacterium
GGGATAGACGCGGTAGCACGGGTACCTGCCGGACAGATGCATGAGTTCCCGTTGTGGTGACTCCTTCGTCGCGACGAACTCCGCAGCGTGGATCGACAGCCACGAGAACGCCCCATCCATCATCGAAACGTCTAGGAGATCCCCGGCCCCCGTCGCGGCGCGCCGGTGGAGCGCGGCCAGGATCGCGATCACTGCGGACATGCCGCCGCCGGCCATGTCGCCGACCTGAACTCCGGGGATCACCGGTCTGTCGCCCTCCTTGCCGATGATCCCAAGCACACCCGCGTATCCAATGTAGTTGTTGTCGTGCCCCGCGACCGCAGCCCGCGGGCCATCCTGGCCGTAGCCACTGATCGCGCAGTAGATCAGACGAGGGTTCTTCTGCCGCAGCGCCTCCCATCCGACGCCGCGCCGGTCGAGGACGCCGGGACGGAACGACTCGATGAGAACGTCGAAGCCGGTCACCAGGTCGAGCAGCAGGTCGCGGCCCTCGTCCGTCCGGAGGTTCAGAGTCATGGACCTCTTGTTCCTGTTGAGCGCGATGTGGGCGGCCGAGAAGTCACCGACGATAGGAGGCGTCCATCTGATGTAGTCCCCCTTCCCGGGCTCCTCGACCTTCACGACGTCGGCACCGAGGTCGGCCATGAGGAGCGTCGCGTAGCCGCCGGGAAGAAGACGCGTTAGATCCAGAACTCGTACGCCGGCGAGAGGCCCCTCGGTCACGCGGAGGCATCCTCCTCGGCGTCCGTCGGCACGGTCTGTCCGCACCACCGGCAAACGACCTTCTCGATCTCGTGTTCGAGTACCTCTTCCTCCTCGATCGAGTCATCGCCCCCGAGTGTGAAGTGATGGAACGCACGGACCCGTTTGCGCTCGAACACGTCGAAGCGCGTCTTGTTGCCGCACGACTCGCAGCGATAGCTCACAGATCGGTCCCGAAGACGAAGACCACGGTGTCGTCGGTGACGCGGCCGAACTCGCGCGCGTCCTCGTAGATGCGGCGGGATATCTCGCTCGCGCGGCCCGCGAGAGCGTTCTTCTTCAGCGACTGGATGACCCTCTCCGTCCCGTAGAACTCATCGCCGTTGCGCGCCTCTGTCAGCCCGTCGGTGTACGCGAGGAAGACGTCCCCCGGCTCGATGTCGATCGACTCGGCGGCGAAGTTCTGGTCCTCGAAGGCGCCGAGGATCGACCCCGCCGGCTGCATCGACTGCACGGTGCCGTCGCGTTTCCGATAGACGAGCGGTGGTGGATGACCGGCGACGGACAGCGAGAGGCTCCGCGTTTCCGGCTCGAACACTCCGTACACGACCGTGATGAAACGATCCTCCGCGAGATCGCGCGCGAGGGCGTTGTTCAGATGGAAGAGAACGGAGCCCGGCGCCGGGTTCCGGATCGCGAAGGCGCGCAGCATGTACTTCACCATCGCCGTCTGCGCGGCGGCCTCGGCCCCCTTTCCCGACACATCGCCGACGACGACGCCCACGTTCCCGTCGGGGATCTCGATCACGTCGTAGAAGTCACCGCCCACGTCGGCTTCGGCGTCGGCCGGCTCGTAGACCGCGCCGACGTCGAAGCCCGCGACATCGGGAGCCTCGATGCGGAGGAGTCCCTCCTGGAGGCTGCGCGCCACGCTTCGCTGGCGGTCGAAGCGGCGCGCGTTCTCCAAGGCCTGCGCGGCCTGCGTCGCGAGAACGCTCAGAGCTTCACTCTCCTCGGCTCCCGGAAGCTTCGAACTCTCGAAGACGACCATCAGCGCGCCGAGGAAGGGCGTCATCGCCGAGCTAAGCGGGGTCACGAGCGCGGACAGGTCCGTCGACTGCCCGAACTCGGATCCAAGCCCCCCGACGACGACGGTGTGCCCCTCTGCGAGGGGGGCCCAGCGCGCGTCCTGCAGATCTAGGCGCGCAAGTCGTTCCGGGAGGGCGAGATCGGATCCCGACGCGCCGGAGGACACCAGGGTCCGCTGCGAGGAGTCGAGGAAGTAGAGCCACGCGGCATCGGCGGAGAGGAGATCCCCCGCGCCGGCGAGGACGAGACGCGTGACCTCGCTCATCCGGAGACCGGTCCCGATGCGCAGTCCGAACCCTCGGAGGGCCTTCAGCAGGTTGAAGCGGCGGGCGTTGTTCAGGGCGACTCCGACCTGCCGCGCTACGCCGCGGGCGAGGGCAGCATCCTTCGCCCCGAACGAGCGTGGCCCGGGGAACTCGAGCCGGAGACCGCCGAAGTCCTCCCCCCATCGCACGAGCGGGATCGCGATCGCGGCCCGGCCGGGCTCGGAGGCGTCGTCGGATACGAAGACCGGAGCCCTCTCTCCAAGGGCCGCTTTGAGGAGGGGGAAACCGTCGCCCTCCGCCCGCTTGTGGAGCAGGGCGATCTCCTCGTTCTCGTAGCCCGAATGAGCAAGCACGACGAAGCGCTCCTGCGTCTCGTCCCAGGCCGCGGCGAAGCATCTGTTGGCCCCGAACAGCTCGGGGATCGTGCGTACGGCGAGGTCGAGGGTCTCCTCCACCGAGCGCACCTCGGCTAGCGCCCCGGAGAGCCCGAGGAGGACGTAGGCGACCTCGGAGTCCTCCCTCAGCGAGCCGAGGGTCCGCTCGAGCTCCTCGATCCGCCGGGCGGCGTCCCCGGGGTCCGCGGGCTTGCTTTCGTCCATCCCGCAACCTTAGTGGTCCCTCGAGAGATTCCGTTCTATCGAACGTATGTTCGCTAGAGTTGCCTGATGGGCGTCCAGCGCAGTTTCGAGGAACTCGGCTCTCCTCTTTCGGAGATCACGTTCTGCGTCCTCGATCTAGAGACGACGGGCGGGTCCCATGTGGACTCGTCGATCACCGAGATCGGAGCAGTGAAGGTGCGCCGGGGGGAGGTCGAGGGCACCTTCCATACCCTCGTCGACCCGGGCCGGCCGGTCCCCGCCTTCATCAGGTTGCTCACGGGCATCACCGACGAACTCCTCATCGGGGCCCCCGACATCAACGCGGTGCTGCCCTCGCTCATCGGGTTCGTCGAAGGTTCCGTGCTCGTCGCGCACAACGCCCGCTTCGATGTCGGCTTCCTCAACGCCGCGCTGCGACGGGCGGAGTATCCGGCGATCGCCAATCCGATCGTCGACACGGCCCTACTGGCGCGCAAGATCCTCGCCGGCGAGGTCCCCAATCACAAGCTTTCGACGCTCGCCCGTCATCTTCGCTGCGCCCACCAGCCCTGCCATCGTGCCTTCGCCGATGTCCTCGCGACCATCGACGTCCTGCACCACCTGATCGAGCGGGTCGCCGGCTTCGGCGTCACGACGCTCGAGGATCTCATCTCGATCTCGTCGGCGCGTCTCGACGGGACGTTCGGCAAGATCCGGTTGACCGATGAACTTCCCCGCGCGGGCGGTGTGTATCGCTTCGTCGGGAGCCGCGGGCAGACCCTGTACGTCGGC
>JBOGXG010000249.1:0-12929 GCA_050694195.1 Actinomycetota bacterium
TCCATGTAGACCTCGCGCACCTTCGGACGGAGATGGAGCAGGATCGGCGACACGTGCGTCGCGCCGGCATCTATGCACGCAGTTACGACCTCTCGGAGCTGCGCCTTGCCGTCGGAGAGGCCGGGCAGGACCGGAGCTATCAGCACGCCACATGGGATCCCCGCCTCGTTGAGCTTCTGCACCGCCGCGACGCGCTTCCGAGGATGAGGAGTACCGGGCTCACTTTTCCGCCACACATCCTCATCGAGCGTTCCGATGGAGAACGCGGTCGACACGTCCATCACCTGTGCCGCGTAGGCGAGCCTGTCGAGATCGCGCAGGATCAAGGTGCCCTTCGTGAGGATCAAGAAGGGATTGCGCACCTCGGTCAGGGCATCGATGATGCGCGGCATCAACTTGTAACGGCCCTCGGCGCGCTGATAAGGATCGGTTGCGGTTCCCATCGCGACCGACTCGCCCTTCCAACTACTGCGCCGAAGCTGACGGCGCAACACATCGGGGGCGTTGACCTTTACGACGATCTTGGTCTCGAAGTCGCGCCCGGCATCCATATCCATGTATGTATGCGTCGCCCGAGCGAAGCAGTTGTGACTCACCAGTCCGTTCGCGATGAAATCGCCGGTCCCGGTGGTGATGTCGTACATGGGGACGTCGAAGCCGAGAGGCTCGATCGACACGACCTTGAGGTTCGCGTCGCTCTTGAGTGCCATGCCCTCCATGGTTCTCTTACGCGTGATGGCTGGATCGACGGTGTGGAAGAAACGAAGGCGCTCGCTGAGGCCCCCGATAAGGCGGATGTACGTCAGGGTTTTCCTTGGATTAGAGATCCGTGTTTCCTCCACATAGGAGAACCCCAATGTCCGGAAGCACGCCTTGATCTGATCGACGATCAGTTGATCTGTGTTGCAAATACGAAACACGCTCTTAATGCAACTACCCTCGGCATCGAAGATGCCGGCGAGAAATCCCTTTCGCCACTCAGGAGATGGGTGATCAGGCCAATCGATCGCTTGGATGATTGTCCCCAACGTGCCTTTCCCGCCACAGGTTAGCGCGAGCACTTCCTTTCGATTCTCCGTGGCCTTTTGGAAAACGAATGAACGAGTAGTTACCCCGATATCCTCCAGATAAGAACGCGTTCGAGACAAGGCCTCCTTGTCTACAAGCGCTAACCGAAACGAATTCTGTGTGTATCGACTGCCGTTGTGCCGAACATATGACCCGTAGCGAATCGAGCCATCACCGCGAATCATTCCGCAGAGGTAGCCTCTCCTATAGTTCGAATCTTGCTTCGGCCCAATCGCGAATCTTCCCGTTCCCAGCAGTTCATTGTTCGTCGTTAGAAATGGACGTTGCAACGGAGATCCGCCCTCAGACCCAACAACGTGCTTCCAACCCCTGTTGCTGAGGAAGCGGTGATCTCCACTGGCAATCAGTTCAGTTCCGTCTGCGAGTCGGATGCGGTAAGCGGGCTTCATCGTCGACCAGTGATCGAGGACCATGGTCGTCACATAGCGTCGATAGTTCCCGACCCTCACCGTGCCGTAAATCTCATCGCCTATCCGGATATCGACAAGGGGCCTAGATCGCCCGTCAGCCATCAGTATGAGGGTCTCACCAGCTAGGCAGAACTTGCAGGCATGACTGCAGCCTCTATAAGGATTGATCGTCCAGTTGAACGGCAGGTAGCTGCCGGGCACCTTGTTGAGGATCGTCTTAGCTTCGACCTCGATGAACTCGATGCCGCGGAAGTTGGGGGTGTCGAAGGTCGTGCGCCGGAGCTCGAAGAGCTGTTCTGCAGCCATCCCGGCCATAGTAGAACATATGTTCGATTACCGCTAGACGGCGTCCTCCGGCAGTTCGGCGACCGTGCCCTCGGGGAGCGGCGCCACCCGACGAAGGTAGGGAACGAGTTCGACGGCCACGATGGCCCCCAAGATGAGCGCCGCCCCCGCCCACTGGACCGCGTTCAATCGGTCGTTGGCGAGCCAGTAACCGAAGAGCCCGGCGAAGGCCGGCTCGCTCGCGAGGATCAGGGCGGTGCGCGCCGGAGGTGCGTGCTGCTGCGCGTAGGTCTGCACGAAGAAGCCGACCGCGCTCGCGAGCACCGATGTGACCAGCAGCGCGCTCCACACGACCGACGAGCGAGGAACCGACAGGTCACCTTGGCCCGCCGCCACGATGAGAGAGAAGACCCCGCAGACACCGAGCTGGACCGCAAGAAGGGGGCCGGGATCGTGGTTCTCAACCGCTTTATCGGTGACGAGGATGTGGATCGCGAAAGAGCACGCGGTTAGCACCACCATCGCGTCGCCCGCGTTGAAGTCTTCGGCCCCCGACAGGAGGTAGAGACCGAGCGCCGCGACCCCGGCGGCGGCCCACGCGACCGGACTCGCTCGGTGGCCGAGGAACAACGCGCCGAAGACCGGGGTCAGCACGACGAATAGACCCGTGATGAAGCCGGCGTTAGACGCGGAGGTCCGCTCCAACCCCAGCGTTTGGAACACGTATCCCCCGGTGAGGAAGACGCCCATCAGGATCCCGAAACGCCAGCCATCCGATCCGAGCGCCGCGACCCCCTTCCGAAAGATAAGCGCGACGAGGAGTGCGGCCGGGATGAAGCGATACGCCAAGAACGTCATCACCGGTAATTGCTCGACGGCGTCCTTCACCATCACGAACGTGAGGCCCCAGATCGCCGCGATCCCGATGAGAGCTGCCTCGGCGACAGCCTTCCTCCTGTCTTTCACATCGGAAAGCTAAACCGGCGGGCGCGGACGCGTTGTTCCGAGTGAAATGAGTTGGCCGGGGAGCAACAGTTCTGTCTAAGAAACTAGGCGGCCTTCTCCACGTGCGGGGAATCGAGATCTCGCTCGATGAGGTCGAGCACAGCCTCCTCGACGACGGCGAGGGAGCCATCGCTCAGGGCATCCGTATCTCCCAACCCCTCGAACACGCCGGCGATCGTGACGCCACTCTGGAATCGATCGACGACGCGCGGATCGATGTACGACTTCCTGCACACCGCCGGTGTGTTGCCGAGGTAGTGAGCCACCTCCTGCACCGCGCGCGAGATAGCGCGTTTGCGTGCCGTTCGGGACTTGGCGACGTTGGATGCCACGGCGAGGGCCAGGGCGGCGTGGACCGTCCCGTGCCACGTCCGGAAATCCTTAGCCGAGTACTCGTCGCCGGCCACGTCCTTCAGGTAGTCGTTGATATCCGTCGACCGAACGTCGGTCCATCGGCGACCCACCTTGTAGGCGAGAAGCTCCGGCCCCCCCGAGCGCCGTCGCTTGAGTTCCTCGACCGCCGCGAACACCTGAGGGTCCACGACCGAATGGATGCGTTGCTTCCCGCTCTTCGCCTGGTAGTCGAAGATCACTTCGTCGTCGCCGAGCGACAAATGGTCTTTCAACATCGTGGCGAGACCGAAGCTCTGATTCGTTTCGGCGTAATCCTCACCGCCGATCCTGAAGAATCCCCGATCCATCAGACGCACCGCGCACGCGAGGGCACGCTCCCGCGGCATCCCCGTCGTGCCGAGGTGGTCGTTGGTGATGACCCGGATCTTCGGAAGCCGCTCGGCGAACTCGACCATCCTGTTGAATTTCTGTTGGTCCCGGCGCTCGCGCCATTTCACGTGATAGAGGTACTGCTTGCGTCCGGC
The DNA here is from genome assembly GCA_050694195.1 of Actinomycetota bacterium. Lineage (GTDB taxonomy): Bacteria > Actinomycetota > CADDZG01 > CADDZG01 > WHSQ01 > JBOGXG01. The sequence continues at coordinate 3,668 of JBOGXG010000249.1, forward strand.
GGCATCGACGCCGACCGCCTGGATGTGACCCTTCGCATCGGGACAGATCCACACATCCGTCCACGCCGGCGGTATGCCGAGGTTACGGATGCGCGCGATCGTTTCGGGATCCTCGATCCGACGGCCGTCGCGTAGGTACTCGAACCCGCGGCCACGTCGTCTTCGAAGGATCCCCGGAGCGCTGCAATCTACGCGTCTATAGGGGATGGGCATCGTGTCATTACCTCATTCGAAAAGTCGGCCGATGATTACCCCGCTTTCAAACCCGCCACACATCGACGCGCAAGGATACGGGCCGGTTCCATCGCGTAGATCGTGGGTAGGGATGCCTCGTTAGGCAGATCCTATGAGGAGGTCGAGAATGTCCACGATCGAACAGTCGATAGAGGTCAACGTCCCGGTTCGCACTGCATATAACCAGTGGACGCAGTTCGAGGAGTTCCCGAGATTCATGGAGGGTGTCGATCACGTGAAGCAGATCGACGACCAGCGCCTCCATTGGGGTGTCGAGATCGGCGGCCAGAAGCGGGAGTTCGAAGCCAAGATCACCGAGCAGACCCCCGATCAGCGCATCTCGTGGCGCGCCGAGGGCGACACGCAGCAGGCTGGTGTCGTCACGTTCCACAGGCTCGGCGAGGGCCAGACCCGCGTGATGCTCCAGATGGAGTTCGAGCCGACGGACTTCAAGGAGAAAGCGGGAGACATCCTCGGGATCGTCGAGCGGCGCGTCAAAGGCGACATGGAGCGGTTCAAAGAGCTGATCGAGAGCCGCGGGCAGGAAACGGGGGCCTGGCGCGGCGAGATCGACCAGACCGCAACGAGCTAGGCCGAACTCCTAGCGTCGAAAAGCCCATGCGCGGCGAGATCTAGCGAAGGAACGAGAGGCCCGTCGCATCCAGCGGCGGGCCTTCTTACGCGTTCGCCTCGCGCAAGGCGGCCGCCACCTTCGCCACGTCGGCCGGCTCCAACCAACGGGCGAGTGAGCCCACGACGCTCTCCACGGTCACGTCCTTCCCGAAGCCCTGAAGCTCGACAACCGTCTTGAACACGAAGCCGCGCACCTCGGCCGGCACTCGCAAGCCGGCGACGGTGCCGGCGCGCTGCCATTCCTCCTCCAGAGGTCCTACTTCTTCGTCCTCCCACCACGCCCGCGCCCAGCCCTCCACCACGGCGGGGCGAAGTGGGACGACGTTCACCGGCTTAGAGCCCTCGCGGCGCCACGTGGGAGCCTCTAGATAGTCCGGCTCCCAGCGCCGGCGCTTCTCGTCGAGGGCGGCGAGATCGGAGCGCGAGGCGACGTGAAGGACGAGCCGGAGAGAGCGACCCGCGCCGTCGGGGATGTTCCCCGCATCTCGGAACGCGAGTGCATCCTCGATCGTCAAGCGTTCGGCCGTGACGGGTCCGTCTTCCTCGGCCCTCCAGCGGATCAGCTCCCGTTCGAGCTCCTCGACCGACATGAGGTACCAGCCCTCGTCGAGCACCGACTCGATCAGCTCCCGCAGAGCGAGAGCAGTACCTCCTCGAGTTCCTCGAAAGCGACGCCCTTCTCGAGGTATGCGTCGGCTCCCAGCGCGAGCGCCTTGGCGGAAAGCGTGGACGCCGCGAACCCGGAGAGAACCAGGATCTTCGTATCCGGGAGGTCCTTCCTTATCGCCTGGATCACTTGGAGGCCGTCCAGGACCGGCATCGAGAGGTCTAGGATCATCGCGTCGGGGCGTGATTCTTTGGCGAGACGGACGGCCTCGGCCCCGTCGGCGGCCTCTCCGACGACCTCGAACTTCTCCTCGTCAAGGCAGAAGCGAACGAGCTGTCGCATGTTGGCGACGTCGTCGGCAATCAGCACTCGGCAGGTGCGGACGGAGTTCACCAGCACACGGTGTCATGTCTCGAGGGGCGGCGACGCCTCACAGCGCCGCGCCGGCGGATTCGGGCGCTCATGTGTCCAGATTGAGGCGTTTCCTCCAGAAGGACAATGGTTATCCCGGATTAGTCCTCTGGATAGTCAATGATGCACGCCGTGTCAGGACGAAAGTCCTACATCGGCCTACGGGTACTCACCCCTCTTGACCTGCTGAAACTAGGCTGAACGCGACGCCGGAGGGCGAAACCGGCCGCCGCGGCCGTCATGATCAGCGAACTCATGTACAGGACGCTACCGGCGCCGGGCCCCCGTCTGCGGGAGTAGGACGAGAAGGAGTACTCGCTCTCAGTGGCCGGGTCGAAGGAGGCGGCGAGCGCCACCTGGACCTGATCCTGCTCCTGCTGGGCCAGCGCTGCCTGAACGTGCGGCTGCGGCTGGGGCTGGGTCTGGGTCGCGGGGGCCGGGGGCGGCGGAGGCGGCGGCACGGGCGCGACCCCCGGATTGGGGGCTGGGAGCGGAGCCACCCCGACCACCGCCGGCGGGTCGGGCTCCTTCGGTGGGACTACCTCGTCGGGCCGGAGGGGGCCGCAGACGACCTTGGTCACCGTGCTCGCGGCCGTCTGGCCGGCCACGGTGGCGGCGAGGTTGACGAGGCCGCTCGTAGAACCGGTGGCGGGACAGGTGTAGGTGACGGAGAAGTCGAGGAGGTTCGGGTCCTTCACGTTGACCGCGGGATAGGTCGCCGGGGAGATCTCGGTGACGAACCCGGCCCCCTCGGTGGGCACGAGACCGACATCGGCGGCATCGGTCAGAGCCCGGAGGCTCGCCAGGATCGCCGGCGCCAGCGCGAGGACCTCGGCGCTCTCCTCGTCGGTGATCTCGCACACGAGTGGGGCTCCCGCGGCGATGTCGAGGTGTCCATCGTCGTTGCAGTCCACCCCGCCGGCCGGCGCCCGCGTGCCGGTCTCTTTGGCCATCTCGGACAGGGACGCCATGGCGCCGTCGCTCCCGTTGGGGCCGAATACGCCGAGCCCGATCTGTAGGACCCCCCTGCTCTTCAACTCCCGAGCGACGACGTCGAAGGGAGGGCTGGGATGGCCTGGCGAGTTGTCGAACGGCGCGTCGGTGATGTTGATCACGACCTTCAAGGCGTTGCTCCGGAAGCTCGCCTCTTGATCGGCCGGGATGAAACCGGGCTCGCCGTCGCCGGTGACGGATTGGAAGAGTGCGGTCAACTGTGCCTCGGCCTCGTGGACGCGGCCCCCACCGCTGGCTTCCAGAGACTCGAGGGCCGCGATGAGTTCCCCGTCGGCGGGGCCGAGATCGCGCTTCTGCCGGTAGGGGACGTCGTTCTCGATGGCATCGCCGTAGCCCGCGATCGGATAGTCCTTGTATTCCGCGAGCCCGAATCGCACGTCGATCCTCGATGCGGCAAGTTCCTGCGCGATCCTATGGATCCCTTCGGTCAGACCGTTGATCGACGACTTCATGCTGGACGTCGTGTCGAGGAGGAAGTAAACGTCGAGTGGAGTGGGGGCCGGGGGGAGGTCGAGCTTGTAATCGACGACATCCGACTCGCCCGGTTCGAGTCGCAACTTGCTAACCGCCGAGCTCAGTACCGCGTCGCTCTTCTTCAGCGGTGTGCTCGAGATGATCGGTGGGAGCGTGATCGAGAACCCTGTGTACTTCTTTATCGCCGAAGCCGTGAAGCCGAATGCGGCCGGCGTAGCGGTCCTATCGACCTGAACGTCGTGGATGTCTTCGTACTCTTCGTTCGTGGTCTGGCCGTCGTCCTCATTGACCTCGATCCAGTACCTCGGAGACTGGAACCGATGAAACGCGCCGTGGGCGGATATCACCATGTCGTCGGCTCCGTTTCCGTGTGCGATCGACAGCGGAACCTGTGGTGGCCCTCCGAAAGGAACCCACGTCTTGCCTCCGTCGTCGGACCGCGACATCGAGCCGCCCTCAACCTCGTAGGCCACGATGCGGCTCGGCGCGCCGGCCTTCGCGCGAAAGACATCGACGACCGAAACGGGTTGCGTGAGATAGGGGATGTGCGACGCCGATCGTCCTCCGTCCACGGAGTGGAAGAGACCGGCGCCGCCGGTGAGCCACAGCTCGTCCGGAACCTTGGGATCGATGACGAACTCCGACGCGGTGGTGTTGCCTCGCTTCTGCCACGATGTGCCGCCGTCGACGGTTGCATAGAGCTCGCCACCGAGGCCGGGCATGTTCATGAGGAGATAGACGACGTCTCCATCGCTGGGCGCGGCGCGCATCCGGAGGATGTTCCCGGTGACCGGAGCGAGTCCGTCGCTCGCGTCGGTCCACGCCGCGGCGCCGTGCTTCACGAGTACGTGGGGCCGGCTGACCGCGCCGCCTATGCGTTCCTCGATCAATAGGTAGATCGTGTCGGCGAGCGCGGGATCCTCGGGGATGACTATCGAGCGGACGGTGGCGGCCGGCGCCGCGATGGTGAGGCCGAGGCTCTCGAGGACGTCGAACGAGAAGACCGCCTCCCATGTGCAACCACCGTCGAGCGAAGCCAGGACGGTCTTGCCGTTGGTCACGAGGAGTTGGTCGGGTGCGTGGGGGTGCACGGCGAAGCCGGCGATCGTGGGCGGCTCCCCGGCGGGGAAGGAGGGGGCCGCGATCGTGGTCCAGTCGGGGACCGAGGTGACCGCGGGACAGGCGGCTCCGGGCTCGGCACCGCGCGCCGCGAAGGGAGCCAGCACGACCGCGAAAACCAGGCAGGCCAAAGGAACCCGTAACCAGGTCATGCCCCTGTATTCGCCGCGCCGGAGGCGAATCCTCAGGGGCCGGGATGGCACCCGATGTTCCAGGAAAAGGTATCCTTGTGCACAAGTGAGGCAGATGGGCAACCCACCCGATCCGGACACTTCGTGAGACGAAGCGTTACCAACGGGTATGGATATACGTAGGAGTTGAGTGGGGGCCGACCCGTTCATCGCCGCAAGAAAAAGCGGAGGCGGACGGGAATCGAACCCGCCAGGAGGACGGCGCAGCCGTCTGGATGGTGAGATGGCTTGGGGTCAGGCCGGTCCGGCTCCGCAACAGCGGAGGCGGACGGGAATCGAACCCGCCAGGCCGGGGTGACCGGCCTCACCGGTTTTGAAGACCGGGAGGGACACCAGCCCCTATTCGCCTCCAGGGGTTGCGATAGTAGAAGGTCCAGGGCCGGGGGGCCCGAAGAACTAGTCCAGCAAAGCGACTAGAAACCACCCGCTTGGGCCATTGTTCGGTGCAAACCGGACAAATAGCGTGTTGTAAGGCGAGACGAGTCTCCAACACGCGACATTATTGAGGGAGTGGAAATGGGCACAGCGGCTGACGAGCGCACCGAACTCGAGGTCTTAGACGACTTCGATCTCGTCACGGCCGTTCGAGCCGGCGACGAGCGGTGTCTCGACGTGCTCCTGTCTCGCTACCGCAACTTCGCACGCTCCAAGGCGCGCTCCTACTTCCTCGCAGGCTCGGACAAGGAAGACGTCGTCCAGGAGGGCATGATCGGCCTCTACAAGGCGATCCGCGACTTCGACCTCTCGCAGGACACGCCTTTCCGAGCCTTCGCCGAACTCTGCATCTCTCGCCAGATCCTCACCGCCATCAAGACCGCTAACAGGCAGAAGCACCAACCGTTGAACTCGTCGGTATCGCTCGAGGCTCCGGTCTACGGAGACGACAGCTCGGATCGGACACTCGGTGACAACCTCAGGGCGTCGGCCCTCGCCGACCCGGTCGAGCTCGTGATCTCGGCCGAGGAGATCGAGGCGATCCGAGACTCGATGCGCTTCAGCCTCACCGATCTCGAGGGGGACGTGCTCCGGCTCTACATGGACGGGAAGTCGTACGAAGAGATAGCCGGCGCGCTCGGGAACCACGTGAAGTCGATAGACAACGCGCTGCAACGCATCAAGCGCAAGCTGAAGCGACACATTGACGAACGCAACGCCCTGGCCTACTAGAGGCCTTTTCCTCGACCCCCTTCGGTCCCTGCGAAGTTTCCACCATTGACTACCTCATAGGTCCTCAACCATGGATAGTTGTGAGCCTCTACGTCGTTCTAAGACACTCTCGATCTTCTGGAACACCCAGTCGGGTCTCTGAACCAGATCCCAGTAGGTGAAGCGCAGAACCGTCCAGCCACGATCGATCAACTCCGCATCTCTGTTCTTGTCGCGCTGAACTGCAACCGGATCATCGTGATACTCGCCGCCATCGACTTCGATGTTCAGCTTCGCTGAAACGTCGGCGAAGTCGAGCTGTGCGATCAGGAGCCCATCACGAACCACATGGTGGTGGACGAACGTATAACCGCGGCGTTTGGCGAGGGCCGCGAAGAGATCTTCCGCCTCGCTATCGGTGACGCCGTATGCGAAACGTTCCATCAGGATCCGACGCAGGGTTCTTGTTCCTCTCTTCCCCTGGCCCCCGGCTTCATCGAGGATCCGCGCCAGGTCGAGGATCGTGCACTTCCGCCGTCGGATGGCACCGACGACAGCATCGGTTGCGGCTGAGAAACTAAGGACGCCGCATAGGTCGAGGAGGGTCCTCGAGATCCTCGTGATTGGAATGTTGTTGACGAGCACCCTCGGCTCCTCGGCGAGAGAGGGATCGCGATGCACCTTGATTCCGTGCGCGGAGTTGACTTTTCGGGGTACCGCGATCTCGATGATGTCACTGCCACCGTTCAGGAGACCATGCAAGCTCGCGGCGGTGCGCCGCGTCGCCACTGCGCCGGGCCCCGCCCACAGGACGGCGGCCATCACCCTCGCTTTCCAGGTGAGCGGCGCGTGGTTAAGGAGGTACACGCTCGGGAGCAGCGTCCGCCAGTCACCTTTTGCGAGGTAGCGAGAGATCATCCTCGCGGTGACGCCGGACAAGAGGGCTTGCTCCCTGGACAACACCCAGTGTTGTTTGGACGCCGTCCGAAGACACGTCTGCAAGGGGGTCACGCCCCGGATCTGACCGCATCAGGGCTCTGGGGATTGTGACCGTCGTCATAGATGTCACGGTTGAAGACCTATTAGGTACTCAACGGTGGAAACTTGCGGGGCGGTAGGGTTGGGGAGTGAGTGAAGGGCAGGAGGCCGTCGATAAGGAGCTCCAGCGGCTGCGCGATCAGGTCACTAGCGATCGCAAGTTGATCCGGCGTGCCGCCGATGCGCTCGCGCAGATCGATCGCGGAGCGAGCTTCGACGACGAGCACGCCGACGTTCTCGCGGCACTGCGCATCCGGCTGGAAGGTAAGGAGCGCGCCAGGCTCGAGGACCTCATGGCGGCGGCCGGGGACATCGGCGGGAAGAAGGATCTCGGCGACGTCCTCTCGGGGGCCGATCAGCCGGAGAAGTCAGACTGGCCGGTGGTCGAGGAGAAGAAGCGAGACTGGCCCGGCCTCTGAGCCGTTTTTGGTGCGAGAACGTAAGGGATAGCGCCCGAATTTCGACTAGGAAATCAGGTCTCGCGCTTGCGGAGGAAGTCCTCTAGCTCGGCCGCTATGCGATCGCCGGAGGGAAGGTCCGTGAGATCGATCTGCTCCTCGCGGCCCTGCTCGTCGGCGCGTTCCTCGAGGAGCCGGACGTAGGTCTTGACGTCCTCATCGTCCGAGACGATCTCGTCGACCTTCTCTTCGTAAACGCGGGCGGCGGCCACTAGGTCGCCGACATCCACCGACGCCTGGATCAACTCGACGGTCTTGTTCACGAGCGCGAGCGCAGCCTTCGGATTCGGGCTGACCGCGAGGTAGTGGGGAACCGCGGCCCACAGGCTTGCCGACGGAACCTTCGCCTTAGCGAACGCATCGTGGAGGACGCCGACGATCCCGGTGGGGCCCTCGTAACGCGACCGCTGCAGTCCGAGCCGGTCGATGAGCTGCTCGTCGCCTGCGGTTCCGGTCACCAGCGTCTCCCGCGAATGGGGAACGTCGGCGAGGAGTGCACCGAGGGTTATGACGAGTTCGACGTTCGCGCGCCGGGCGACGTCGACGATCATCCGGCTGAACGCCTTCCACCGATGACTGGGCTCCGTTCCGACGAGAAGGATCGCGTCGTGCGGCGCGCCGCTCAGTTCCGCCCCCCAGAACTCGTTGGACGGCCACGTGATCTCGCGCGTGAGCCCGTCGACGAGTCGTACCTGCGGGCGGACGGCCTGGAAGTCGTAGAACTCTTCGGGGTCGACAGACGCGAATCGCTTCGCCCCCCATACCCGAGCGAGGTGCTGCGCGGAGAACGACGCGGCCTCGCCGGCGTCGTTCCAGCCGCGGAACGCCGCGACCAACACCGGACGCTCTAGCTCAACCTGATCAAGCCATTCCAACGAGGGATGTTCGTCCATGTTTTCCAGGCTAACGCCCACGGCCGACAAACCCCACGCCCTTTTGCTCGCTCTGGATGTCAGATCTAGGCGCGGATCTCGGACCAAGGAACCGGGGCCGATTTCCGTGCTTCGAAAAGCCGCTATGCGCGGCGAGATCTGACGAAGAAAACGCTAGGGGAGGTTGTCGAGGACGAACGTCGTGTAATAGGCCGACTTGAACGTGTTCTCGGTGCCCTGCTCGAGAAGATCCCGGCCCCCGGCGACCAACTCCATGAACGGCACGGTGTCCCACGGCTGGTGGTAGCCCGGGTAATCAGATGCTGTGCGCATGCCGGTCCAGCGCATCGAGAAGATGCCCTTCGCTGCGAAGCTCGACTCGTCGGAGTTCCTGATGTTGTTCCCGCAGCTGCAGACGTGCCCCTCGGTACCGATCGGCCACTTCTGCGTCGCCCCGGGCCCTCCGTCGCCCATCGGGAACTTGAGGAAATCCTTGTTCACATAATCGATGATCGGCTCGGCCAGCGGACCGTCCACGGGCCCGTGGTAGATGCAGATGCAGTAGCGGGCGGGGTAGCCGATGCCGACCATGTCGAAGCCGAACACGGCGTGGAACTTGACGCCGGCAGGAAGTTCCTCGGTGTAGAGCCGGGAGGCCGTCAAGCCGGTCTCCTCGGCGTCGAACCAGATCAGCGCGATCGATCGCTTCGTCTTCACCTTCGAGAAGGCCTTCGCGAAGAAGCGCATGATGTTCGTACCGCTGCCGTCGTCGTACGCACCCTGCAGGGTCACGCCGGCGCTGGCGATCGTGTCGTAATGAGCGACGAACGTGATCCATTCGTTCGGCTTGGTGGTGCCGCGCTTTACCGCCTCGACCACGCGCACATCCCCACCGCCCTGCCCGGCCCCCTCGTAAGTGATGATGCGGGTCTTGTACCCGTACCCCGTGGCTTCCTCGGCGAGGAACTCGGCTGCGGCGACGTTGCTGCCCATAGGAGTGTCCTGGAGCACGTTCTGCCGGAGAGGGAACTTCTCGACGAACTCCTCGAGCCCGGCGATGATCTC
>JBOGXG010000250.1:0-5662 GCA_050694195.1 Actinomycetota bacterium
ACGGCTCCGGCGAAGGACTGGGCTCCGGCGACGGCTCCGGCGAAGGACTGGGCTCCGGCGACGGCTCCGGCGAAGGACTGGGCTCCGGCGACGGCTCCGGCGAAGGACTGGGCTCCGGCGACGGCTCGACGGGCGGCGTCTCACCTACTGTGAACGCGGCTTCGTCCCTCGAGAGAACTCGGCCGTCGGACGCACGCGCCGTCGCCTCGATCACATGCTCGCCGTCGGTCAGACTTGCGAAGTCATAGGGCAGCGCTGAGGTTTCGTTTCCGCCCCCGAAGTCATAAGGGTCCACCGCCTCGGCGCGTTCGAAGGCACCGTCCAGGTGGAACTCAACCTTCGCCACACCGGTGGAGGGCCGGTCGTAGAAGACGAAACCCTCTCCCTCGAGATGACTTCCTTCGAGTTTCGTCGGGTTCGAACGCTCGGCTTGTGATGACAGAAGGAGATCCGAGCCGTCGGGCTCGGGGGCCGGATCCGTCGGGACCTCTGGTGTGGGTGTCGGCGTCGGCTCCGCCGGGGGCTCGGGAGTTGGCGTCGGCGTCGGCTCAGCCGGGACCTCTGGCGTTGGCGTCGGCTCCGTCGGGACCTCGGGTGTCGTCGACGGTGGTGTTCCCACGTTGAAGGTCGCTTCATCCTGCGAGAGGACCTGGTTCGACGAGTCGTAGGCGAGGGCCTTGACCTTGTGTTGACCCTCAGGAAGTGTCCCGAAATCGTAAGCGTTGCCTCTGTCTACGGTTCCTCCCGCGAAGTCGTAGGGCGCGGTCCTCTCCGTCGCCTTCAGCGCGCCGTTCAAGAAAAGATCGACTCGGCTCACGCGCGTGGCCGGCCGTTCGTAGAACACATAGGCCGGCCCGGAGAGATACGCGTCCTGCAGCGGTTCCGCCTCGGATCGGTTGGGCTCGAGCGACACGACGAGTTCGGAGCCATCCGTTTGCCCGATCGCTTCCGACACGATGAGGTTGCCCGCCAAAACGAACGCCGCTAAACAAAGAGTGAAGATGATGTGACTTAGAGGACGTCGCGCGGCAGTTCGTGTGCGGTTCGTCAACGCGCCCCCGTGATGACCCGGCACCTTTTTACTTCCTCCCCGTATCCCGAAGTAGCACTTCGGGATGACCCGCCTCCTCAGGAGCCTTATCCGTCGACAACGTCGCGGATGAGACTCCTAGGTATTGCGTCTTACGTAATCCTACGTATCGTAACTCCCCCATTCGGCCTAGGGCCTTTCGCAGACCCCTGCCGGAAGAGATATCTCGATCCTTTCTAGATTCCATTCCGGGCATACCGGTGCCAATCGAACTCAATCCGTTCGGCCCGGTCGGTCGTCATGTCACGGACTCGGCAGCCTGATCACTTCGATCGCTTTGATCGCGGGGTTCTCAATGAGATGCAAGAAGTCGATGTCGATGTTTCCGTCCGACACGACCACGACGGACTTCATCACTGCACGATCCGCTCCGACGTCGGCGAAGACGTCGTAATCGTTCAGCACGAGTCGACCTTCTACCGTTACATCGAAGAGCCGGGCCCCGATCAGATGCAGAGGCTTGTAGATCTCGGCGAAGTAGAGCCTGACCTCGTGAGCCCCGACTTCTGTCGGGAGGTCCCAGGACATCTCCGGACCTCCGGCTGGATCCCACCTCTCCGTTTGGAAGAGACCCATAGGTGTTCCGCCCGGGATCGATGAGTGATAGAAGATGTCCGTCCATCTCTGGTAGGTCCTGTTCCCCGTTGCGGCCGCGTTCACGAAACTCGATGGCGATGCCGCGGTATCCGCGCTCCAGTCGCCCACCTGGCCGCCGCCCGCGTTGATCCGATGAACGACCTCGGCAACCGGGATAGGTGTCGGGATGTCTGGGTCCGGTTCGGGCACTTCGGGAAGGGGCTCCGGCACCTCGGGAACCTCGGGCTCCGGCAGCTCGGGTCCCGTGGTTGGTTCGGGCTCCGGCGAACTCGGCGGCTCCTCCGGCACCTCGGGAACCTCGGGAACCTCGGGAACCTCCGGTAGTTCGGGTCCCGTGGTTGGTTCGGGCTCCGGCGAACTCGGCGGTTCCTCCGGCACCGGCACCTCGGGAACCTCCGGAAGCTCGGGCTCCGGCACGCTCGGCGGCTCCTCCGGTTCCGGAAGCTCCGTCGGTACTGGGATCGGTGTTGCCGCATCGCCGGCGTAGAACCCGACACGATCGAAGAAGGTTTGCTTCGCCGGCGTGTTCACGCTCCATCTGACGGGCGGGGACTGGTAGCCGTTCGTGTAGTCGTTCTTCCCTTGGTCGTAATAACCCCACGACGCGCCGTTCTTTATCGCCGCGTCCATGTTCGCGATGCTCGTCGAGTCCTCGTTGAAGATGATCGGTCGCGGTCGCGACTGGTATTCGGCGCTGCCCTTGATCTGTGCCACCATCGACGCGACTCCGCTGGCCGATTGCGCGTTGCCGTGCAGGAGGATGAAATCCGAGACGGAGCGAACGGCAGCCGGCGGCAGCCTTCCGCCCATGAAACTGGTCGAGACTTCGAGCTGGTCTCCGGCCCTCTGCTGTGCGCGCGCGATCAGCTCATGGACGCGGGAAGCGCGGAGGATCGCATGGTTGTAGGTCGGGTGATCGCTTTCGTTCCCGATCTCCAGAAGGACGTTCGTGTGACCTGCCGTCACCAACCAATCGACGGCGTTATCGACGGCGGTCTTGACCGCTTCTTCGTTCGCCAGTTGTTGATCTTGTCCGAAGTAGAACAACGAGACGATGACGACCATGCGGTTCGCCCTGGCCGCAGTGAGGATCGTGTTGAGACGCACCAACCATTCGGGCTTGATGGATCCGTCGGATTCGAACGCGCTCACCGACCACGGCTGGGTCGCGCTTCCGGGCGCGGGCAGGCCCCCCTGCAAGCTGATCGTCACGGCATTCAGGCCGTGCCGCGCGTACGTCGGGAGCGCGGCTACGAACTCGGCCGTGTTGCGCGTCGGGTTCCACGACCCGGTATCGGGATAGGCCCACCGGCCCACCGTCGCGGGGTTCTCGTCGTCGAACGCAGCCTGCACCATGCGGCTGTTCATAAGGAGTCCCTCGATAGGCGTGCCCGGATAGGTGGGAAGACCTCCGATCAGGAAGTCCGTCCCCTCGATCGAGACGCCCGTCCCCAAGTTGGAAAGGGGCTCCAGGGTCTGTGCGGATGCCGGACCGACGAACAGCGAGCCGGCTAAGAGAAAGGCTAGGAAGAAAGTGAGATGCCGTCGGAATGACCCTGCCCTGGCCACGGGTACCTCCTGTATCGATCCGCTCGTCGGCAGACGCCGGCGTACCCTCGATGGTTCTCCCGCCCGTAGGGCATTCCTCCAGGTGAAACGCCCTTCTCGCGGTTCTTACTGTCCGATAGATGTGAGTTTGGAGTAGTTACGCGCCGGTTTTTTTCGACGCGCGCGTTCGTCGCGAGGATGGAAAACTCGCGGAGCGCGACACAGGTCGGTCGCCGCTATCTCACGCTGGAAGTTGTCAGGCGCCGGGTTTGAACACCATGTTCGCGGCGACGATCAGAAGGATCACGAGGTCGATCCGGGAGATGAGCAGGATGCGGGTGATCCTCTGAACGACCTCCGGGTCGGTGTCGCTCTTCTGCTCGATGAGCGTCGCCAGGCGCCCCGACTCGGGGCCCAGGAATCCGGCTCCGATGACGATCGTCGACACGATGCCGCCGAGGCCGATGATGATCCACGCGTCGGTGAAATCGATCCCCGGCGAGTCGAGGACCATGAGGATCCCCGCTATCAGAAGGACGAGGGAAGCCGGCAGGAAGACCTTCATCCCGATCGCCTCCGTGTCGCGGGTGAAGGGGACGAGCCGGGCCGGGGGATCCTCTTTCAGTATGCGGATCGCGATCATCTGGAAGGTGATGGCACCTCCCACCCACAGGATCGCGAGCAAGACGTGAGCTGTTTTCAGGAACTCGTACCAGGTCACTCGTTTCCCCTCTCCCGACGGACGGACGTGAGCCCTACCTCGCCGATTAAAGAGAAGTTGGGCGGGTTAGTCGAGTACCCGTCTCCTAGGCGGGAACCGGCACGGCGAGGACGGAGCGGAGTGCTTCGAGGGGGCCTGGGACGACGCGGTAGTAGACCCACGTCCCGCGACGCTCGCGCTCGAGCAGGCCGGCGGCGTGGAGGACCTTCAGGTGGTGACTCACGGTCGGCTGCTTCAAGCCGAGGGGCTCGATCACGTCGCAGACGCAGGCCTCGTGCTCGGGGTGTGCGGCGATGATGCTGAGGAGCTTCAGACGGGCGGGGTCGGCGAGCACCTTGAAGGCGTCGGCCAATACCCGGGCGGAGTCGTCGTCGAGCGGTTCCACGAGGAGCCCGGGACAGCAGTCCTCTATCAACGTCAGTTCTTTCATGGTCCCCATATTGACAGACATCGATATCTAGTGCAATATCCATCCCTGTCGATATAGACAACCATCGATACAGGAGGGAAGAAGATGGGACGGATCCAACTGGCACTGAACGTCGACGACGTCGACGCCGCCGTCGCGTTCTACGGCAAGCTCTTCTCGACCGAGCCGGCCAAGAGGCGGCCCGGTTACGCCAACTTCGCGGTCGAGAACCCACCCCTCAAGCTGGTCCTGATCGAGAATCCGGGCAGCGGGGGCACCCTCAATCACCTGGGGGTCGAAGTCGCCACCACGGACGAGGTGGCCGAGGCGTCGGCCCGCCTGGCAGGCCAGGGGATGGACACCCGGGAGGAGGCCGGCGCTTGCTGCTACGCGCTCCAGGAGAAGGTCTGGGTCAGCGATCCCGACGGGGCTCCGTGGGAGGTGTACACGGTCCTCGCCGACGCCTCCCAGATGGACGCCGGCGCCGGATGCTGCGCCCCGCAGGACCCGGCCGAGGGAGTGGCCGAAACGGCAGGTTCCGCCTGCTGCTGAGCCGCTCCTAGAAACTCCGCGTGACCGACCCGTTATAGAGGGGTCTGGGTCGTTCAGAAGTCGTCCAGGATCTTTCCCTCGGGAGAGACGAAGTCGATCCGGGCCGGGCGGTGATCCGTGAAGATCTCGCCCGCCTGGGCAACCTCCCGTTTGTCGCCGGAGTGAACCCCCACGAGGGCCCCGCCACCCGCCACGTGATCCTTGTAGTGAAGGTCCCACATCTTCGTGATGCCTCCCGCGACCCCCGCGGCCGTCGATCCGGCGGCGGCGCCGTAGGCGGTCGCCGCCCAGACCCCGGCCCCCACGAGAGGCCCGGCTCCTGGTATCCCCACGGCTACCAACCCCGCCAGGAATCCCGCCGCTCCGCCCGCCGCACCTCCGGCGGCTCCCGCCCCGACGGCCCTCTTCCCCACCTCGGTAGGGACCTCCTCGGTGGACGGCGGCGGCTCTGCTTCGGCGTCGAGATCGTCCCTCCTAGCGCTCGCCGCCGACCCCAGGTAGGAGATCTTCTCGGCGTCGACGCCCAGCTCGTGGACCCGGGCCACCGCGGCCCGCGCCTCCTGCTCGTCGGTGAAGGCGGCGATCACGTTGAAATCGGCGAAGGTCGTCTCGTCGGTCATAGGGCCTCCCGTCTCGTTAGCGCGCTACGTCCCCTTTACCCCGAAACCTCTGCTTGACTAAGCCGTCCCCAGGGGGCAGTCTCGGTCCCGCTCCAACCGGGGGTCGCGGGGGCGGGGGGCTCCCC
>JBOGXG010000251.1:0-4309 GCA_050694195.1 Actinomycetota bacterium
CCCCTCTTGCGCAGCAGGCCCTTCACGAGGAGGAGCCAGGAGTGGAACACCGTCTGGGCGACCCGGGGCTGCGCCCGCTCGAACACCGTCACGTCGATCGGACCGGTGAGGTCGTCGAGCGTGATGAAGATGATCCGCTGGCCCGAGCGGATCGCCGGCGTTTGGCTCGCCACCTTGACCCCGGCGACCCACACCACCGAGTCGTTCCGCTGCGCGCCCAACCGGTCGGCCGGGATGCAACCGGTCTCCACCAGGAGCGGCGCGTACAGCGACATCATGTGGCGCCGCGCATCGATGCCCCCGACCTCGAGCTCGGCTTCGGTCTCCTCCAGCGGGCTGTAGGGAGGGAGGCCGGGAAGCTCCTCCATGATCGATTCATCGAGTCGGAGGCCCAGTTGCACCGCGCCGGTGACCGCTTTCGGTTTCGCTTTGCGCCGGCTCGCGGTCATCTGGGTACCTCCCCCGGCGAGGTCGATCGCTCGCCATAGGAGCTCGCGTCGCGCCCGGCCCCCGCTCACGGAGTCGAGCGCGCCGATGTGGACGAGGTTCTCGAGCACCGGGCGCGACAGCTCCGTCCGTCGCCACAGGTCCTCCAGCGACCTGAACTCGTAGTCGGCTCGGGCGGTCAGGATCGAGCCCATCTCGGCGGCGGAGATCTCGCGCACCTCGGAGAACGCCAGCCTCACTCCCCCGTCCTCCGCCCGGTACACCTTGTCGGAGCGGTTCATGTCGATCGGGAGGATCGGGATGCCGAACTGACGAGCATCGGCCACGATCAAGCGGCGGGGATACATCCCCGGGTCGTGGGTCAGGAGCCCGGCGTAGAACTCGGCCGGGTAGTGCGCCTTCAGCCACGACGACAGATAGGTCGGGAGCGCGAAAGCGGCCGCGTGCGACTTGCAGAAGCCGAACGAGGCGAAGGCGAAAACCTCTTTCCACAGCATGGCCGCGTGCTCCGGGCTGAAGCCGTTGGCGATCGCCCGTGCTTGGAACCATCGGCCCACCTCGTTATCCACGGGAACGTCGCCGCGCCCGTGATCGAAGCTCTTGGTCACGGGGGCCGAGTTGGGGTCGTCGGGCAGCGACGGTCGGTCGGAGGCGAGGTGTCGTCGCACGAAGTCGGCCTCGGCCAGGGAGCAACCGGTCACCGCGGCGATACCCCTGATCAGTTGCTCGTGATAGACGATGATGCCGTTCGTCTCCTTGAGGATCGGCCCGAGGTCGGGATGTAGGTACTTCACCGCCTCGAAGCCGTGGCGCCTGTCGAGGTAAGGGCTCACCATGTCGGACTGGACCGGGCCGGGGCGGAACAGCGAGATCTCGACGATCAGATCCTCGAACGCGCGCGGCTGGAGGCGAGCGAGGAGATCGCGCTGGCCCGGCGATTCGATCTGGAAGCACCCGATCGTTCGAGAGGTCCGCATCAGCCGGTAGGTGATCTCGTCGTCGTGGGCGACGTTGTCGAGGTCGGGAGCTGCGCCCCGCTCCCGCGCGATCTCATCCCGGGCATGCGCCATCGCCGACAGCATCCTCACCCCGAGGACGTCGAGCTTCACAAGGCCGAGGTCCTCGACATCGTGCTTGTCGGCTTGCAGCATCGTGAAGCCGCCGAAGGACTCTTGCATCGGGACCCGGTCGGCGAGATCGGCCGACGACAGGATCACGCCCGACGGATGGAGCGCGAGATGCCTGGGGAACCCGTCGATCTGCATACACAGCTCGAACATCTGCTCGAGACGGCCCTCGCTCAGGTTCGTTCCCTTGAGCTCGGGGAGGTTCTCCATCGCTGCAGGGATGCCGGCCGCGCTGATGTGAGGGAAGGACTTGGCGACGAGACCGATCTCCTCGGGAGGGAGGCCGAGCGCCTTTCCCACCTCTCTGATCGCGCCGCGCGCCTTGAAGGTGTCGACCATGCAGCACATCGCGGTCTGCTGGGCGCCGTAGGTATCGAGGATGTGGGTGAGGACCTCTTCTCGCCTATGCGACTCGACGTCGATGTCGATGTCGGGCAGCTCCTCGCGGCGCTCGTTCATGAAGCGCTCGAACAGGAGGTCGTAACGGACCGGATCGACGTCGGAGATGCCGAGGAGATAACAGACGAGCGAGCCGGCCGCGCTCCCCCGGCAGGCGCAGCGGATCCCGAGCATCCGCTTGGTGTGATCGACGATGTCGGCGACGAGGAGGAAGTAGGCGGCGAACCCGGAGGGATCGTCCGCCCACTTGGCCGCCCCTCTGATGATCATGTCGAGTTCGTGCTCGAGTCGATCCTCGACCGCGCGGGTCATGCGGCCGAAGCGACGGTCGACCCCCTCGAGGCACCGTTTGCGAAGGACGGCCGCGGCGCCGTCGCCGTTCGCCACCATCGACATATCGGGGAAGTGGTAGCGACCGAGGTCGAGGTCGAAGTCACATGCCTCGGCGATCCTCAGGGTTTCGTCGGCGGCCGCGGGAGCGTCGGTGAAAAGAGCCCGCATCTCGGCCGGCGACTTCAGGTGGTACTCGGAGTTAGGGCGGAGCGCCTGGGTGCGCGACAGCGGAACGATGTCCTTGATCGCGTGCAGCACCTCGTGCGTTCCCGCATCGGGGGGCCGCGGGTAATGAACGTCGTTCGTCGCCACCGGCGTGATCCCGGTGTCGCGCGCTATCGCGAGCAAGCGGTCGCGGATCGTCCGGTGCCCGTAGCCGCGATGGTCGAGCACCTCGATCCGGTAACCGTCGCCGATCGCATCGCGCCAGCGGAGCGCCGCAGCCCTCGCCTCATCCATCCGCCCCGCCGCGGCGCGCCGGGCGACCTGACCACGCTCACAGCCGGACAGGATGAAGAGACCCTCGGCCCGCTCGGCGATCCCCGCCAACGTCGTTCCCGGCGCGCCCCGTTCGTTCGTCAGATGTGACTCGCTGATCAGACGGCAGAGGTTCCCGTAACCGACCGCGTCGCGCGCGATCGCGGTGACTTGGGAGCCGTCGGTCAGAGTGAGTTCGGCGCCGAAGATCGGCTTGATCCCCGCGCTCCTGCAGGCCGTCGAGAACCGCACGGCTCCGGTCAGCGCGTCGTGATCCGTCATCCCGACGGCGTCGTAGCCGAGACCGGCGGCGAGGCCCGGTAGCTCCTCGGCCCGGATCACCCCATCGAGGAGCGACCACGTCGTATGCACGTGGAGGTGGACGAAGTCCGCGCTCATGGCCCGCCTTCGGCTGCACATCGCGGAACTTTGGAGCGGTGGAGTGCATAAACGCGCTCGTACGCGGCAAAGTTCGTAGATCCGGGTGGGTGGAGGCGACCGGTAGGGTCTGTGGCATGGCCCGAACTCGATGGGACGCGCAGCAGGACGGCACCGTCGAGATCCCCGTCAACCGAGCGCTCGGCTTCGACGTCGGCCCGATAGACGATCCCGCCAAAGAGATCGTCTACATCTGGTCGGTGCCTGCGGAGCTCTGCAACTCGGCCGGGAACGTCCAGGGCGGCGTGCTCGCCGCGTTCGCCGACTCGCTGCTCGGGGGCGCCAGCGCCGCGCATCTCCCGGACGACGAGTACCCCGCGCTCGCCGAGATGAAGATCTCGATAATGCGGCCGGCGGCGGCGGGAACGACGCTCACCGGGAAGGGTCGCATCCTCAAGAAAGGGCGCCGGGTCCTGTTCGCCGAGGGCGAGGTGTACGACGCCGACGGCAACCTCGTGGCGAAGGCGAGCGGCACCGAGATCCCCGCCAAGCTCTCTTAGCGACAACTTTTCGTACCGAACGACAGGATGTGTCGTTTCCGGCGAAAACCTGGACCGTTCTTCAGTCCCACACACGCGCCAGCACCCAATCGTCCTTGGTGCGGTCGAGGTAAACGTCGTAGACCGCCCCGACCTGACGCATGAAGCCGTCGGCATCTAGGTCACCGGTCGAGAGGGTTCCCGCGGGACGGGCGAGCACCCGGTGGTACTCGCGGTCGCGCCGGTCGCGCCCGTTCCACCACTCGCCCGCCTCGCGCCACGAGGTGAGCCGTTCATCGATCTCGTAGCGGCGACCGCGCCAGAGGAACGCTAGCGGCGCGCGATCGACGGGGTCGGGCGTTACATCGATGGGCTCGTCGTATCGCTTGGTCACCGCTGATGTCGCTGGCCCTTCCTCTCGCGGCCCTCGGGGAGCCCGACCTATAGAGAACTAAAGGGGGTCTGGGGCCGGCCTCGCGGCCGGGCCCTCAGACCCCTTCCGTTCGAGCCGGGACGGCGGAGGGGGCTCGGGGGGGCCCGTGGATCCTCCGCCTCGCGGCCCGGGGAGGAGCCGTTTCAACCGAGTCGAACGTATGTTCGATACTAGGC
>JBOGXG010000252.1:0-2250 GCA_050694195.1 Actinomycetota bacterium
GTCTTGAGAGACAAGAGAACGTTGCTCAGATTCTTCGCCGTCCTCACAGTCGTGATGCTGGTCGGCGCGGCATGCGGCGGAGGCGATGACGGCGACGACGGTGGGGGCGGTATCCAGAACGAGGACATCCAACTCTCCGAAGACGTAGAGCCGGGAGGCGAGCTCCGTATCGCGAGTTCGTCCGACGTCGACTATATGGACCCGGCGAGCATGTACTACACGGTGTCCTTCTTCCTGGCGCGGGGTGTGTTCCGTAACCTCGTGCACTATCCGGGGAACGTCACGGACATGGAGGCCCAGAACGAGCTGGTTCCGGACCTCGCAACCGGGCTCGGTGAGCCGAACGAGGACTTCACCGAGTGGACCTACACGATCCAGGACGGCGTGCTTTACGGGAAGGCTCTGGGCGGCGAGGACGTTTCCGGAGTGACCGGTGAAGAGATCGTTTGTGACGACTTCAAATACGCGCTCGAGCGCGTCTTCCTCGAGTCGGTCGGAGGCGGTTACCCGTTCTATTACGACATGATCGAGGGGGCCGAGGAGTTCCCCGACAACGCCGATGAGATCTCCGGTATCGAGTGTGTCGACGAGAAGACCATCACGTTCCACCTGGCGGAGCCGGTGGGCGACTGGGACTTCCGTATGGCTATGGCCGCTGCAAGTCCTGTGCCTCGCGCCGCAGCCGAGCAATACGACAAGAAAGAGGACTCCGATTACGACAGCCACGTCGTCGCGACCGGCCCGTACTACATCGCGGAATGGACCCCGGGTGAGCAGATCCAGCTCGAGCGCAACGAGCACTGGGATCCCGAGACCGACCAGATCCGTGAGGCCTACGTCGACTCGGTCGACTGGCAGCAGGGCTACGACAACGACGTGGGTGTCCAGAAGATCCTGGACGGTGAAGAGGACCTCGCGATCGACGTTTCGCCTCAGGGCCCGGTTCTCGAGGAGGTCGTGACCGACCCCGAACTGAGCTCGCGGTTCATCAACGAGCCCGAAGGCTGCACGCGGTACCTCTACATGAACACGAGGCTCGAGCCGTTCGACGACCCGTTGGTTCGTCAGGCGGTCAACTACGCGATCGACCGCTCGAACATCAAGCGCGTGTTCGGAGGTCCGACCACGGGGCCGATCGCGACGAGCGTCGTCCCGCCGGGTCTCGCCGGCTACCTCCCTCCGGAGGAGTTCAACCCGTACGAGACCCCGGACATGGCCGGAGACATGGCGAGGGCCAAGGAACTGATGGCCGAAGCGGGATACCCCGACGGCTACGACAAGACGATCAAGGTCGTCGGTGCGTCCGATCCGCCTCACGACAAGATCTTCGAGACGGTCCGAGCCGACCTCGAGGAGCTTGGTTTCTCGAACATCGACGGCAAGACGCCGAAGTTCCCGAACCAGTACACGCAGTTCTATTCGGTGCCCGATCAGGACGTTCACTTCGGCACCTCTGCGGGATGGTGCAAGGACTACAACAGCGCGTACACGTTCCTCGAGCCGCTGTTCCACTCGAAGAACATCCTGCCGTCGGGTAACCAGAACTATGCGGAACTCGACGATCCGCAGATGGACGAGCTGATCGACACCGCCACCGCCACCGCTCCCGGTGAGGAGCAGACGGCGGCGTGGGAAGAGGCGAACCGCTACGCCACGGAGACCGCTGTGTGGGTCCCGTGGTCGTGGGATGCCTCGACGCTCATCTACAGCGATCGGGTGGTGAACGCGTACTACCTCAGCAACCACTCGGGGTTCGACTGGGTGAACGTCGGGATCGACCAGGGCGCGGCCGAATAAGCCACGCCGGTTAGTAGCTCGGGTGGGGTCGGTGTCGCGGCACCGGCCCCCTCGGGCTCCGTCGGCTCTAAGGTGAAGATCTGCTCCGGACGTGCACTCTCGTACTGCGGGGGCGCGGGGCGTATCCTCTCCTTGTAGACGACCGGGGATCGAACGGGGATCTAGGGATGCTTCAGTACATCATTCGTAGGCTGTTGTG
The DNA here is from genome assembly GCA_050694195.1 of Actinomycetota bacterium. Lineage (GTDB taxonomy): Bacteria > Actinomycetota > CADDZG01 > CADDZG01 > WHSQ01 > JBOGXG01. Next base: position 1,997 of record JBOGXG010000252.1, read on the forward strand.
GGCCGTCGTGATGATCGTGCTGGTGGTCGCCGTCGTCTTCTGCATCTTCTTCGTCCTTCCCGGCGGTACGGGCCGGGCAAGAACGAGCGGTGAGTGCTCGAGCCCGGTCGCCGTTCAGATGGCGGGCCGCAACCCTCGTCCTAAGCTCGTCTGCAGCATCACCAAGAGGCTCGGCCTCGATCAACCCGTGTACGTGCAGTTCTGGCGCTACATCAAGAACGCCGCCACGGGCGACTTCGGCTACTCCTATCACT